>DATARD010000405.1:0-22152 GCA_036264355.1 Thermoanaerobaculia bacterium | reverse complement strand
CGCCGATCCCTCCCAGATCGCCCAGAACACGATCGAGATGGTGATCGACTGGATCGCCGCCGGGCTCGATCCCGAGCGGTCGACGATCTTCATCCAGTCGATGGTGCCCGACCACGCCGAGCTCCATCTGCTGCTGTCGATGCTCACGCCGCTCGGCTGGCTGGAGCGGGTGCCGACCTACAAAGAGCAGATGCAGCAGATCGAGACCAAAGACCTGTCGACCTACGGCTTCCTCGGCTATCCGCTCCTGCAGACGGTGGACGTGATCATCTACCGCGCCGACTTCGTGCCGGTGGGCGAGGACCAGGCGAGCCACATCGAGATGTCGCGCGAGGTGGTGCGCCGTTTCCATCACCTCTACGGCGAGGGAGTCTTTCCCGAGCCGCGGGCGCTGTTCACCCCGACCCCCAAGGTGCCGGGGATCGACGGCCGCAAGATGTCCAAGTCGTACGGCAACGCCATCAACCTCTCGGACTCGCCGGACACCATCCGCGACAAGTGCAAGCAGATGTTCACCGATCCGCTGCGCATCCTGCGCAAGGACCCCGGCCATCCGGAAGCGTGCAATCTCTATGAGTTCCACAAGCTCGTCTCGCCGCCGGACGTGCAGGAGCGGGTGGCCCACCAGTGCCGTGCCGCCGAGATCGGCTGCGTGGACGACAAGAAGCTGCTCGCCCAGATCCTCATCGACTACCTGGAGCCGATGCGCAAGCGGCGCGCCGAGCTCGACCGCGACACGGTGTTCGACATCCTGATCGCAGGCTCGCAGCAGGCGCGCGAGCGCGCCGAGGAGACCATGGAGCGCGTGCGCTCGGCCATGTCGCTCGACTACCGGAAGGTGCTGGCCAACGTGGAAAAATTGGAGAACGCTGCCGGATGAGCGATCTGGAGATCCCTGAGGACGCCGCACCGGAGCAACAGCCGGACGAGAGGCCCGCGCCGCTCACCCTGGTCCCGGATCTCATGCCGGATCTCGTGCCGGAGCCCACGCTGGCAAAAGCGCGGGCGGCAGGCGCGGCGGCGCTCCTGCCGGAGGCCTGGCGCGTCCAACTGCCGATCTTCGAAGGGCCGCTCGATCTCCTGCTGCACCTGATCAAGGTCAACAAGGTGGAGATCACCGACATCCCGGTGGCGGTGATCTGCGACCAGTTCCACGCCTACCTGGCCCTGGCGGAGGAGCTGGACCTGGATCTCGCCGGCGAATACATCTATGAAGCGGCGCTGCTGATCCACATCAAGTCCAAGATGTTGCTGCCGCGGGCGGTCAAGGCCGAGGGCGAGCCGGAGGAAGATCCGCGCCAGGAGCTGGTCGAAAGGCTGCTCGAATACCGCCGCCTCAAAGAGGTGGCGCAGTCGTTCGCCGAGGTGGACCGGCTGCGCATGGGCATCTGGACGCGCAAGCCGCAACCGCTCCCCAAGCCCGATCCGGCCGAAGAGCAGGAGATCGATCTCGGCGAGGTGTCTCTGTTCGATCTCCTGGCAGCCTTGAAGACGGCGCTGGTGCGCTATGAGCGCGAGCATCCGCCGGCGCTCCAGCTCAGCGGCGAAGAGTATTCGGTGCGCGGCCAGTTCGACCGCCTGCTGGGCGAGCTCGACGCCGGCCGGCCGTTCGACCTGATCGACGATCTGCGCCACCGCACCTGCCGGGCCGAGGCGATCGCCGCCTTTCTGGCCGTGCTGGAGCTGGCGCGTCTGAACCTCGTCCGCCTGCACCAGACCGAAGCGGGCGACATCCTGCTCTACCGCACCACTCGCGAGCTGGGGATGCAGGACATGGAGGCGATCTATTCATGACCGAGCGCCACGACATGGAGGCGGCCATCGAGGCGGTCCTGTTCGTCTCGTCCGAGCCGGTGCCACGGTCGCGTCTGCTGGAGATGTTCGACGAAGAGGAGCGCGCCCAAGCGGCCGAGGCCCTGGAGGCAGTGCTGGCGCGCTATGCCTGGAGCGTCGAGGGAGACGACGGGAGCGGGACCTCGCCGCGCGGCGTGTTCGTCGAAGACGTCGGCGGGGGAGTGCGCATCGCGACCCGTCCGGAGATGGCGGGCTGGCTGCGCCGCTTCTTCGACGTCAGCAGCGGCACCAAGCTGTCGATGGCCGCCCTGGAGACCCTGGCGATCATCGCCTACCGCCAGCCGATCACCGGCCCGGAGGTGCAGGAGCTGCGCAGCGTCAACCCCTCCGGGGTGATCAAAACCTTGCTGGAGCGCCGCCTGGTGCGCATCTCCGGCCGCAAGGAAGTGGTGGGAAAACCCTTTCTCTACGGCACGACGCGGGAGTTCCTGGTCCATTTCGGGCTGAACAGCCTGCGCGACCTGCCGCCGCTCGAGGAGTTCGAAGAGACCTTCGGCCAGATGGGCGGCGGGGACGGCGACGGCGGCGGCTCGCCACCGATCGAGCTGAGCCAGGCGACGCTCGACATGATGGCCTCGGAAGCCGCGGAGAGCCAGTCGGAGACGGCGGAGATGACCGGAGCGGACGGTGGGGATCGTGAAGAGCGGATTCTTCGCGAGGCGGCCGAGATCGCCGATGCGGAAGCGGAAGGCGCCGAGGAGATGCCATGAGCGAGGAGAGGCTGCAACGGATTCTGGCCCGCGCGGGGATCGCGTCCCGGCGCAAGGCCGAGGAGATGATCCGCGAGGGGCGGGTGACGGTCAACGGACAGGTGGCGGAGATCGGCGGGAAGGCGGACTCCGAGCGCGATGCGATCAAGCTCGACGGCAAGCGCGTCCAACCGCATACCGGGGGCTTCCACTATCTCCTGCTCAACAAGCCGAAGGCGGTGATGTCCACCGTCCACGACCCTGAAGAGCGGCCGACGGTGATGGACTATGTGCCGGCGACACTGCGCAAGGCGCTGGTGCCGGTCGGCCGCCTCGACTTCAACACCGAAGGGCTGATCATCCTCACTGACGACGGCGACTTCGCCCAGCACGTGGCGCATCCGCGCTACGGCGGCGTCAAGGTCTACGAGGTCAAGGTCAAGGGCCGGCCGGCCGAAGCGCAGATCGACAAGCTGCGCGCCGGCATCCCGCTCGACGGCCGGCGGACCTCTCCCTGCCGCATCACGCCGCGCTATGGCGACGGGAGCGTCGAGAAGCGCCGTGCCCGTGCCCGCGCCGCGGAAGAGAAAGAGGGCGAGAACTCCTGGTGGACCGTCGAGCTGGCCGAGGGGCGCACGCGCCAGATCCGCGAGATGTTCTATCGCATCGGTCATGGCGTCCTCCGGCTGCGCCGGGTGGCGATCGGTCCGTTGCGCGATCCCAACTTGCCGGTGGGGAGTCTGCGTGAGCTGACCGAGACGGAGGTGGAGAAGCTGCGCAAAGCCACCTCGCGGCTGAAGAAGCCCGCCTCCGCGGCCAAGGCGTCCCCCGCGCCCAAGCCGGCCGTCAAGCGCGCCTTCCCGCCGCCCGGCACGCAGAAGGTCGACCGCAGCCGGCCGTGGCGGGAGGAGAAGCCGAAGGTGAAGGCCCTGCCCGTGGCGGTCCGGACCGAGGAGGAGCCGGCCCGGCCGGCCGCCAGAAAGCCGGCGAAAAAAACCTACGGCCCGCCAGCCCGGAAGGCATCGGGCAAGCCGTCCAGAAAGCCCGCCCGAAAGCCGTCCGGAAAACCGGCGGGCAAACCGTCCAGCCGGCCCGGCGGCAAGCCGTCCCGTCCGAAACGTGCCCGCAAGCCCGGTGGCGGCGCCTCGCGGGCCGGGCGGCGGGGGCGCTGATTCATGGCGGCAGCGGCTGATGGGCCATTGATCGTGGCCATCGACGGCCCCTCGGGAGTAGGGAAGAGCACCGCCGCCCGGCGTCTCGCCCGGCGCCTCGGCGTGCCGTTCCTCGACACCGGCGCCATGTACCGGGCGATCGGCCTCAAGGTCCTCGAGAGCGGCGCCGATCCGGGCGACCGCGAGACCGTCGAGGCGGTGGCGGCGCGGACGGACGTCACCCTGCACCGGCGGGAGGACGGCGCCTTCGAGGTGCTCCTCGACGGCGCGCCCGTCGAGCCGCGCATCCGCACCACCGAGGTCAGCGAGGCGACCTCCACCATCTCCACCTATCCGCCCGTCCGCGCCCGCCTGGTCGCCCTGCAGCAGGACGCCGCCCGCCACTACGGCGGTGTCCTCGAGGGGCGCGACATCGGCACCCGGGTCTTCCCCGAGACGCCGTTCAAGTTCTTCCTCGACGCCCGTCCCGAGGTGCGCGGCCGGCGCCGCCTCAGCGAGCTCTCCGCCACCGGCCGCGAGCTGTCCCTGGAGCAGGTCGTCGCCGACCTCTCCCGCCGCGACCTGCGCGACAGCACCCGCGCCGACTCGCCGCTCACTCACGACGCGAGCTACACCTTCGTCGACACCTCGGACCTGGACATCGACGGGGTGGTGGAGGAGATGGCGCGGGTGATCGCGCGGGTCGCGGGAGGACGAGGCGCGATTTCGACAGAAGGGTAAATCAGAGGCTCCAGAGCTGGGGCCACCACTGGTTCAGCCGCTGTCTGATGCGTGCCGGGAGCACATTCGCTGTGCTACCGCGCCCGACTGCCGCTTCCGGGGCCACTTTCAGAGCGAAATAGGCGACGGAATCTGCGTCGGTTGCGATCCTCTTCCGGATGACGATCGGATCTGGCGTGACGCCTGGCGTAGGCTCGATATCGAAGACGAAGATCCAGGCGGGCGGATGGGAGCCGCTCTCCGTACCGGGCCGCTTCAGCTCCCAAAGCCCGTCAGGCCGCAGGGTCAGATCGGGCGCTCCAAGGTGCCGTTGCCAACTGTCCCAGACCGAGGCGGGGAGAGCCAGAACACAACCCGCACACGAGTCCTGGCTCCCAATCTGGAACTTCAACATCACCTGGTAGAAAGTTCGCTTGAAGACGTTCGCGATATTTGGTCCTTCGATCCTCTCGCCAAGCCAGCGCGGGTTCTTTTTTAGCGCTTCTGGGAATTCGTCTGCGTGAAGGCGTAGCGCGTCCTGGAGATTCTGGACTGCGAGACGGTATGATCCATGAAAATCCATCGTCTGCACCTCAAGGATCCCGTAGCGCGCGATATCGATCGCTGCACCCGACCGCGACAGCTCGACGAGAGTGATGTCGAAAGAAAGCTCGGGAGAGCGATCGGTTTTGGCGAGGGAGATTTCGCCTCCCAATTTGTCCTGAAGGAAGACGGTGGGCTTGCCGCCCTGGGCGACGGCGGCAAGAAGCGCTTGGCGTACATCGTCATGAAGCAGCGTGGGCGCGGGCACAATGAAGCGCTGACCCGTGTCGTCTGGACCGAAGAGGTGACCCACGACGTCAGCGAGAAGGTTGGGCTCGACGGCTCGGTATGGACAGACGAGCCAGTCCTGGCGCGGGCCGTTGCTGGGGCTGCTGATTGTGCAGACACCGAGAGCGGCGGGGGACTTGATGCAACCTCTCTCCTCGCGCGTGGCGGCGGTCAGAAACGGACAGCGTCCTGTTTTCTGTTCCTCCAAGGCAGCGCCGTCGGCCGAAACCGAGGGATAGACGCGATGTCCGAACCACTCCGCAACAAAGTTCCCCTCGGAGCTCATACCGGGAGGCCCCGTTGGGCCAGCGCGGACCGGCTGATCTCCAGAAACTCACGGGCCAGGTCAAATCCTATCGCGCGCCGATGGAGTTTCAGAGCCGCCGACAGGGAGCGGCCGCTGCCGCAAAAAGGATCGAGGACGATGCCTCCCGTGGGGCATGAGCTGGCAATCCGCGGCAGGATGAGCTGCAGGGGGAACGTCGCCGAGTGCCCTTCTTCTCCCGGGCGGACATTGCAGCTCACGACATCGCTCATCTCGGTCTCGACGGCGGAGAGATCGTAGTAATACTTGGCGCGGCCCTCTTTGGGCCTCTTGACGAAATGAAAGAAGTGCTCGTGGGCGAGGCGAAGGCGGTCCTGTTCAGGACGTGGGGGGATGTTGGGCTTGTGCCAGATCAGGTCATTCCGCAGAATCCAGCGCTGGCTCTGCATGGCAATGGCGAAACGTGCCGGAATGAGAAGGAGTTGCTTCTCCTGGCGGTACTCGCCCATGGGGGTACGCCGCCTCTGCCTTTCCTGGTCGCCGAGCCCTTGGCGTCCCTGCTCCCGGATGCTCGACCAGCGGGCGAAGTAAGTGTCACCGAGGTTGATCCAGAGGTTCCCCTGCGGCTTCAGGGCGGGCATCGCACGGTTGAAGATCTCGACCAGGTGGCTGACGAACCAGTCCGGGCTCGGTTCGAGGCCGAGCATGCCTCCATGGGTGCGATACCAGTCGTAAGGGGGAGGCGTCTCGATAGACTTTCCCTGATCATGCCATTGCTGGAGGATTCCCCAGTCGTGGTCCTGGCCGTAGCTGCGGTGACCCCAATACGGAGGGCTCGTAATGATCAGGTCGAGGCTGGACGGAGGAAGCAGTGGCAGAAGGTCGTAGGCGTCCCCATGGCAAAGGAGCCAATCACGGGTTTGCAGCTCCGCCTCGAGGTCTGTCGCCAGGGCTCGAAGGTCTTCGGCCTCGAGCAAGCCATTCGTTGGGGTCTCTTCGCCCCAGAGGGGGAAGCTTCTGCGCTTCAGCGGGCTCGTCACGCCGCCATTGTAGCCTGGATCGACTGGAGCCCCCTGACCGAAGTCCGTCGGCTCCTCCATACGGTTGTCTGGTTTTCCTGACGGCGCCCGGGTCTCCGGCGCCGCCACCGCGAGCTGCCGGCAAGCCGCTCCCGTTGCCTTTCCGATCCTGGTATCTTCTTCGTCCAGCTTGCTTTTCGGCTCCGGTGGCCTGTCCACAGGGTCTGCTCCGGCTCTCTGGCACTGCGATTGCCCTTGCTTCATCGCATTAAGCATTGCAGGATGACCAGAAAGGGGAACCGATGACGCATTCTTCACTTGTCAGGCTGCGGGCCGGGCTGCTGCTCATGAGCTGCCTTGCCGCGGCTCCTCTCAGGGCTCAGGAACCTCCGCGGTTCCTGATTGAATCGATCGTGGTGGAGGGGGTGTCGCGGGCGGCGGGACGGCAGATCGTGGCGGATGAATCGCTGCTCAAGCCGGGGCAGACCTATACCGAGCCGCAACTGCGGCAGGCGGTCTACCGCATCAAGCGGCTGCCGTTCGTGGTCGACGCCGAGTTTTCGCTGCGCAAGGGGAGCGAGCGTGGCGCTTACGGGCTGGTCGTCAAGGTGGAGGAGGCGACGCCGGTCTTCTTCTTGGCCGAAGCCGACGCCCAACGGGGGCTGTCGACGGATTCGTTCACCGGCAAGCGGCGGACCGTCACCCTCTGGCAGCGGTTTGGCACCTTGGGGTCGCGGATGTTCGTGGGCTCTCACGGTCTCGCCTACGGCAGCGTCGAGAAGGTGCAGCACCAGGACGGCGAGCTCGTGCAGGCGGGCTATACGCAATACGACCTGTTCGGCGCCGGCAGCTTTGCCGGCGTGGAGGCCAACTCCGCCGAAGGGTTCCGCGGGGTCAGCCAGTACCAGGTCGGGCTGTTCGGCGGCGTCCCCCTGACCTCGGCACAGTCCCTCCGCGTGGACCTTGAATGGGACCGGTCGAAGGGCGTCTTCGAGGAGCAGCTCAACCAGAATGAGCAGCGCCTGGCTTCGTTGGACTGGATCTACAACACGACCGACGATCCGCTGTTTCCGATGTCCGGAACGTCGGCCTCGGTGTCTGCCACCTATGGCTGGATCGACGAGCGCTCGCGGAGCGGCGGAAGCGATCCCGGGTTCGATTTCAGCTTGCACCCTCGCTTTGTCTCGATCGGCGGCGGCGGGACGTATCACCAGCCCTTGACGGCGCGGCAATCCCTGGAGCTTGGAGGGAGCTTCAACTGGGAGACCTTCGCCTATCGAGAGCGAATCCCCGGCAGCACGTCTTTACGGGGCCAGGTGGTACTGGGCCACTCCGTCAACCTCTGGGGTTACGAGCGGACCCAGCGTTTTGGCGACCTGCGGTGGGAGAACCTCGTGGTGGCCAACTATTACGACCTGAACGGGGTCCTCGGGGGCCCGCCCGCAAAGAGCGTCGACCTCACCTCGTCTCTCGGCTACCGCAGCCGCTGGGGCGTGCTCCGGCTGTCTTTCACCTATTTCGGCGTGTGGACGAGCTACTGATGGCCCGTCTGATGGCCCGTCGGTTTCCTCCATACGGCGTGTCTGGTTTTCCTGACACCTTCCAGGACTGCGCAGCGTCTTCGCGCGCTTCAGAAAAGCCGTTCCCACTGTCGCTCGAAAGTGGATATCTTCTTTATCCAGCTTGCTTTTCGTCTCCGGCGGCTCGCTCCTTCGAGCCGGCTCCAGACCTTCTGGCACTGCGATTGCCCCTTCTGCCTCGCCGCAGCACGAATCGCAGGATGACCAGAAAGGGGATTTGACGATGACTTCTTCGCTAGTCAAGCCGCTGGCCGGGCTTTTTCTTCTTTGTCTCACCCTGGCTCTCCGGGACATCGAGGCTCAGGAGCCTCCGAAACTTCTTATCGATTCAATCGTAGTTGAAGGGGTGTCGCAGGCGGCAGGGCGACGGATCGTGGCCGATGAGACGCTCATCAAACCGGGACAGAAATACACGAAGCGTGAGCTGCGGCTGGCGGTGTACCGGGTCCGGCGGCTACCGTTCGTTATCAACGCGGAGTACACCCTGCGCAAGGGTGAGAGCGATGGATCCGTGCTGGTGATCGAGGTGGTCGAGGAGACATCGGTCTTCCTCTCGGTGGGCACCAACGGGCAACGGTCTCAGCAGTTTGATCCCGCCGCCGGCCGGAACCGGACGAAGACGACCTGGCAGCAGTTCGGCACGCTGGGAGGGAGGACGTTCGTGGGCTCCAACGGGCTGGCCGAAGGCAGTGTCCAGAAGCTCGAGCACCAGGACGGCGAGCTCATCCAGGGGAGCTACACGCAGTACGATCTGTTCGGTGCCGGCACCGTCGCCGGCGGAGCGCTCGACTCGGTGCAGGACGTCAAGGGATACGACCAGCTTCAGGCCTCGCTCTTCGCCGGCATACCGCTGACCGCGGCCCAGTCGCTCCGCGCGACCCTGTTCTGGGGCGATTCACGCCAGTCCGCCGTCGGCGAAACCTTCAAGGACGTGGGGCGTGGGGCAGGCTTGAGCTGGCTCTACAACACGACGGACGATCTCCTGTTTCCGATGTCGGGAAGCTCGGGATTCGTCGACTGGAGCTATACGAGGGATGCGAGCCACGAGCACGTATCCTTCGAGGACCAGCAGCTCAGCCGTAACGTAGTGACCGACATCCGTGCCTTGAGCGCCGGAGTCACGCACTACTTTCCTGTGACGCCCCATCAATCGTTCTCTCTCGGAGCCAACGTCTACCGCTCGACACTCTCCTCCGACGACGGCGTCTCGAACGTGCCTTGGCAGTGGACGCTGGCGTTGGGCCACGCCATCACTCTGCTGGGGTTCGACAGGGCGCACCGGTATGGCGACTTGCGCTTCGAGAACTTCGTGGCGGCCAACTACTACTATCTGGACGCGACTTCCAACTCTGTCTCCAGGTCCAGCCGGGACGCCAGCTTCGTGTCCTCGCTCGGCTACCGCTGCCGCTGGGGTGTGCTCCGTGCCACGTTGACCTATAGCGGCCTCTGGAGGAGCCACTGAGGATGCGGAGCCTTCGGCTGGCGTTGTGCGCTGTCCTGGCATCGGCTGTTCTGGCCGCCGGGGCGGCGTCTGCCGCCGAAGGCCCGCTGTTCACCATCGGCCGGGACGGAGTGCTGTTGCTCGGCGCGCTGCCCGACATCCTGTCCCGGCCGGAGGTCCGGCCGCACCTTGCGACCGGTCTTACGACGACGTTCGCCCTGCGGGTGACGGCAACCGACGAGACGGGGACCAAGACCCGGGGCGGCGGGCGGATCGACGTCCGCTGGGAGCCGTGGGATGAGGTGTTCTTCACCGCCGCTCTGGGTGCGGACGGCCGCGCGCGACGGGAGTCGCTGCCGTCTCTCGACCGCCTGGCGGCCTGGTGGAACAGCCTGGAAATCCCCGCCGCCACCGGGCTCGCACCCGGTGGGCGCTGGACCGTGCGGGTAGAGGTCAACGTCATTCCGTTCTCGGCCTCCGAGCAGCGCGACACCCAACGCTGGTTCTCCGACTCCCTGGGACAGGCTCCTCCTCCGGCTCCCTCGGCCTCGTCGCAGGAGCAGTCCGCCGCGGCGCGGCAGGTGCCTGCGAACGGCGGCGTGCTCGACCTCCTCATCGCCACCTCGATCAAACGGCACAGCCTGATCAGCTTCAACTGGACGGCGTTACCCAGGACGCACGGACGGGAACCTTCCTCTTGAACCTCCGGGTCACCCTCCTCACCCTACTGGCCCTGGTGGCTGCGGCTGCCCTGGTCTTCCAGGCCTTCCAGAGGCAGCTCTCGGGGGCTTGGTTCGCCTTTGGCGTCCATACCGCTCCCTGGACGATCAGAAGCGGCTCGCCCGCGCCGATCCGGGGCACGCCGCCGACTACCGCGGCGCTTCGAGGAGGTGCGTGCCCTGCAGACCCATTTCAAGGTGCTGGCCTACAACCGCCAGGAGATCGTGGCGCGCTACGAGCAGACGCTGCTCGCCGTCGTCTCCGGAATCGTCATCCTGGCGGGCTCCGGCTACGCTTGGCGCCAGATCCGCCAGGAGTCGCGTCTCGCGCGGCTCCAGCGATCGCTCTCCGACCTCTCGGCCGGGCGGACGGACATCCAGGTCGGCGAGCGCCGCCGCGACCTCATCGGCCGGATCGCGGCGATGGTCGAGCAGACCTCGCGCGTGATGGCACGCGACCGCCGCGGCCTCGCCTCGCTCGAAAACCTCTCCGCCTGGCAGGACGCCGCCCGCCGCCATGCGCACGAGATGCGGACGCCGCTGACCGCCGCGAAGCTGGAGCTGATCCGCATGCGGTCGCTGCTGGAGGTCGGCGACGATCCGGAGGACCGTCTCGTGGCCAACGCCGAGCTGTGCCGCCTCCAGGAGAGCGTCACGCAGGAGATCGACCGGCTCGGCCTCTTCACCCAGGGTTTCACCTCTTTCGCCCGCGTGCCGCAGCCGACGCTCGCCCGGCGGGATCTCGGCGGGCTGGTCGGCGAGCTGACCGACCTGTTCGCCAGCGCATGGCCCGAGCTGACGTTGCGTTTCGCGCCGCCGGAGAGGCCGGTCGAAGCCCTCGTCGACGCGGAGATGTTGCGCCAGGTGCTGGTGAATCTGTGCGACAACAGCGCTCTCGCGTTGCGAGAGCGGGGCAGAGGAGCCGGCACGGTGACGTTCTCGCTGGCTACCCTGGACGAGGGGTTCGCCTTGGACGTCGCGGACGACGGTCCCGGCGTTCTGCCGGAGATCCGCGGCCGTCTCTTCGAGCCGTACACCACCTCGCGCAAGATCGGCGAGGGGATGGGGCTCGGGCTCGCGATCTCCCGGAAAATCCTGCTCGACCACGGCGGCGATCTGGAATTGCTGTGGACCTCCGAGACGGGAACCGTCTTCCGCCTGCTCTTTCCGCGGGTGCCGTCGTGACCCGCATCCTGCTCGTCGAGGACGACGAAAAGGTCCGTGCGAGCCTCCTCTTCCAGCTCCGCGCGGAAGGCTTCGCGCCGCAGGCCATGGGCTCCGGCGAGGAGGCCCATGCCTATCTCTCCGAGCCCTCCAACGCGCTGCCGGAGCTGCTGCTGCTGGACGTCCGCCTCGGTCGCATGAGCGGTGTCGACCTGATCCGCCAACTCGCGCCGCGCCATCGCCTGCCGCCCACGGTGATCATCTCCGGCGAGGCGTCGATCAGCGAGACGGTCGAAGCTCTGCGCCTCGGCGTCCACGATTTCATCGAAAAGCCGTTCAGCAAGGAACGGCTCCTGCGCTCGATCCGCAACACGCTGGAAAACGCCGCCCTGAAGCGCCGGGTGGCGGTGCTCGAATCACGGCTGGACGAAGGACCGGAGATCCTCGGCACATCGCCGCCCATGGAGAGATTGCGCGAAGCGCTGGGAAAAGTCGCGCCGACCGACGGCCGGGTATTGATCCATGGCGACAGCGGCACCGGCAAGGAGCTGGTCGCCGAGCTGCTGCACCGCAAGAGCGCGCGGCGCGAGGGAGCGTTCGTCAAGATCAACTGCGCGGCGATCCCCGCGCATCTGGTGGAGGATGAGCTGTTCGGTCATGCCAAGGGCGCCTTCACCGACGCCAGGACCGCCAAGCCCGGCCTTTTCGAAGAAGCGGACGGCGGCACGCTGTTTCTGGACGAGATCGGCGACATGGACGTCGCCCTTCAGGCGCGGCTGCTGCGCGTGCTGGAGGACGGCCGTGTGCGCCGGATCGGCGAAACCCGCGACCGCCGCGTCGACGTGCGGGTGCTCGCCGCGACTCACCGCGATCTCGAAGCGGAGGTCAAGGACGGCCGCTTCCGGCAGGATCTCTACTTCCGCCTCGCGCACCTGCCGGTCGAAGTGCCGCCGCTCCGCGCCCGAGGCGGCGACATCGCCCTTCTCTTCAACCACTTCCTGGAGCGTTTCACTGTCCGCCACCGTCTCCGCCGCAAGCGGGTGGACGCCGCCGTTCTGCCGCTCCTGGAGCGCTACCCGTGGCCGGGCAACGTCCGCGAGCTGCGCAATCTCTGCGAGAGGCTGGTCGTCTTCGGAGTCGATCCCATCACCGCGGACCAGCTCCCCTCCGCCTTTTTCCAGCAAGCGCCGGCGCCCGAAACCGGCCTCCTCCGCCTCCAGGAGACACAGCGCATCGTCCCCTGGCGCGACTTCAAGGCCGAGAGCGAAAGAGAGTATCTGGAGGCCGTCCTCCGCCGCATCGGCTGGAATTTCGCCGCCGCCGCCCGCCTGCTCGACATCCAGCGCACCTACCTGCATCAGAAAGCGGCGGCGCTGGGGATCGAGCGACCGGAGCAGGGGGGATAGGCACGGACGGGGCTCACCCCGCCTCGTTGACCTCCCGCGCCGCCCTCACTCCCGACGCGAGCGCTCCCTGCATCCAGCCGGGATGATCGGAGGCGTGCTCTCCGGCGAAGAGAATGCGGCCCTCGGGGCGGCTGATGTGCGGCAGGAGGGTGGTCATCTGGCCGGGGCGGAACCAGGTGTAGGCGCCGCGGGACCATTCTTCTTCGTCCCAGCACTTCGAGGTGCCTCCCTCGCAATGCTCCGGCAGGGAAGGGTGCACCCGCGACCCTTGCCGCAAGGCCCAGCGCAGCCTCTTCAAGGACACCGTGCGCAGGATCTGGAAGGTGCTCAAGGGCGCCGAGACGTTCATCCAGGCCGAGTTTCCCAAGCTGCGCGACCCGCGCTATCCGGATCTGCCCGAGGAGCTGACCTTCCTGCATGCCGAAGAGATCCTCGACATGTATCCGGACCTGCCGCGCAAGGCGCGCGAGACGGCGATCCTCCAGAAGTATCCGGTGGTCTTCATCGTCGGCATCGGCTGGACCCTCGCCGACGGCTATCCGCACGAGATGCGCGCCGCCGACTACGACGACTGGGTGACCCCCACGGCCGGTCCCGGCGGCCGGACCTTCCACGGTCTGAACGGCGACATCCTGGTGTGGAACCCGGTCACCAAGCGCCGCCATGAGCTGAGCTCGATGGGCATCCGCGTCACCAAGGAGACGCTCCTCGACCAGCTCGACCGCACCGGCCAGATGGATTTCGTCAAGCTGCCGTACCACCAGGCGATCCTCAACGACGAGATCCCGCTGTCGATCGGCGGCGGCATCGGGCAGTCGCGCACCACCATGCTGCTGCTCAAGAAGGCGCACCTGGGAGAGGTCAGCGTCACCGTCTGGCCGCGGGTGCTCAAGGAGATGTGCCGGCGGAAGAACATTCAGGTGCTGGAGTAGAGCCCAGCGCCGCCAGCAGCGGGCGAGGGCTCCGGCGGTTGACGGACCCCTCGCCCGAACCCTGCTAAACTCCTGGCGGCATGGAAACTCCGGCGCAGCGCTACGACGTGGTCATTCTCGGTGGTGCTTTCAGCGGCGCCTCGGCGGCTCTCCTGCTGCGGCGGGACCGGCCGGATCTTTCGGTGCTGGTCATCGAGAGGCAGGAGGCGTTTGACGCGAAGGTGGGGGAGGCCACGACGGAGATGTCGGGGATGTTCCTCACCCGGCGCCTCGCGCTGTGGCAGCACCTGGAGCGCGAGCATCTCCCGAAGGAGGGGCTTCGCTACTGGTTCCGCAACGACAAGGTCAGCGATCACACGCAGGCGAGCGAGTCCGGACCGTGGTATCGCAGCACGGTGCCGTCGTTCCAGCTCCGCCGCGATGCGCTGGACGAGCACATCCTGAGCCAGGCGGTGGCTGCCGGGGCCGATCTGGCTCGGCCGGCGCGGGTGAACGACGTCGAGTTGGGCGAGTTCGACCATACAGTCGTCTTCGAGCGCGGTGGTGAGACCGTGACGGTTGCGTGCCGCTGGGTGCTCGACGCCACCGGGCGGGCCACCTGGCTGGGCAAGCGTCTGGGATTGATCGAGCGCAACAAGGAGCATCCCACCGCGGCGGTCTGGTGCCGCTGGGAAGACGTCCGCCACATCGACGACGTCGCCGCGCGCGGACCGCTGTCGTTGTCGCGCGGCAATATCGGCTCGCGCCGGCTCGCGACCAACCACTACATGGGCCATGGCTCGTGGACCTGGTTCATCCCTCTCGGCAACGGCGAGACCAGCATCGGCATCGTGTTCGACACCCGCCTCGTGCATCTCGACCGCGGCAAGGAGCTGGCGCACGATTATCTGGCGTTCCTGCGTGCCAATCCGTTGATGGCCGAGCTGATCGAAGGCGCGCGGATGCGTTGCGAAGATCTGCGGACGTATTCAAATCTCGCCTATTTCACCCGGCAATACATGGGCAACGGCTGGGCACTGCTCGGCGACGCGGCGGCGTTTCTCGATCCCTACTATTCGCCGGGGCTCGATCATGCCTCGTTTTCGGTCGAGGCGACGGTGGAGATCGTCAAGGCGCAGACGGCGGGGGAGGAAGCCGGGAAGGTCGAGCGCCGGATCGCCGACCACAATGAGGTTTTTCTCCGGTCATATCACCGTTTTTTCCGGTCGATCTACAAAGACAAGTATTACTACATGGGGGAGCACGACCTGCTGACGGCGGCTTTCCTCGTGGAAACGGCGCAGTACTATATTTTCGTCGTCATTCCCGCGTACCGCTTTTTCGGCAAGTTCCACTGGATGCCGGTTCTCGGTCCCAAACCGGCCTTCCTCAGCTATCACCTGATGCGGATCTACAACCGCCGCTTCAAGACGATCGCCCTCGCCCGCCGCGCTGCCGGAGAGGGGGGACGGCGCAACGACGGACGGCGGATCACGGCGTTCTACAATCTGCAGTTGGCGCCGTTCCACATGGCGGCGCGTGGGCTCAAGCTGTGGGCTCTGGCGGAGCTGGACAACGTGCGGCTGGTGGTCAAGCGGATCTTCGCGGGCAAGAAGAAGGAGATGCCGGCCGCCGAGCCGTTCTCTCCGTTGCCGTAGTGCGCTCTGCGCACCTGTGCGCGGAGCGCACCCTACATTAAACCGAGCTGGAGCTTCGCGGCTTCGGACATCATGGCCTGATTCCACTGCGGATCGAAGACCACCTCGACGTCCGCGCGGGCGACGCCGGGGAGCGCCTGGATCTTGTCCTTGACGTCCTGCGCCAGGACAGGCCCCATGCCGCAGCCGGGAGCGGTGAGCGTCATCTTGATGTCCACCACGCTGCCGGCGTCGGGGCTCTCCTGGGAGATCTCGCAACTGTAGACCAGCCCGAGGTCGACGATGTTGACCGGGATCTCCGGATCGAAGCAGGTGCGCAGGCGGTCCCAGACGCGCTCTTCGAGCGGCCCAGCCGAGAGGTCGGCGCCGGCGGCCCACGCGCCCGCTTTGCCGATCACGTCCGCGTCCTTCTCCTCGATGCGCAGCATGTGGCCACGTTCGGTCACCACCGTGTAGTTGCCGCCCAGCGACTGCATGATGCGCACCCGTGTCCCGGGGGAGAGGATGACGGGAAGCCCTTCCGGGATCTGGATCGCGCGACACTCGCGGCTGACGACGGCGTGTTCCTGCGGCTGCATGGTTCGAGCTTAGCACAGGGGCTATTGACAAGCCTGCTACGATAGCCGAGGTGCGATATCTTGTGACCGCTCGGGTGAAACCGGGCAAGGAAGACGCTCTCCTGCGGGCGATCGAGGACGGGATTCTCGGCCGTGGCTCGGTGGCGGGAGGAGAGTATCTGCGCAACATGGCCCAGGCGCGGCGGGTGGAGGATGGCAGGGTGCGCTGGGTGGAGGTGTGTTTTTGCTGGGAGCCGCTCGATGAGGAGCGGCCCTACTGGGAAGAATATTTCGAATTGGTCAAGGTGCAGGACGCCCACAGCCGGCGCCACTGCCGTGACTTGGATGGATCCGAGCCGTGGGCCTGCTCCGACTGTGACTGCACCGAGCGGTTGGAGGAGAGGATGGAAGGTTGGGGGTGTCCATTCCTTGAGGTCCTGCGGGAGGATTTTTGTCCGACGTCCTAGCGATCAGAAAGACACTCGGCCGGGGCCTTGGATTGGCTCTGGCGCTCTCTTTGGGATGGGCCGGCAGCGCGGCGGCCACGGCGCCGGCGCAGGGCTGGAAGCAGGTCAGCATCCCGGCCACCGGGTCGTATTTCTTCCGCTACGTGCCGGCGAGCCTGGACGCCAGCCGCCCAGTGCCCGTGGTCATCTTCCTGCACGGCTCCGGCACCCGGCCGTTCACCTACCAGGATTTCGTCCTCGACGCGGCGGAGCAGGCGCGCTGCGTGGTGGCGCTGCCAAAATCCGCCTCGGACGTGGGGTGGGGCACCGGGAACGACGACCAGACGATCGCCGAGACGCTGCGCCTGCTGGGCACGGAGATGAGCATCGATCCGGCCCACGTCGCGATCGCCGGGCACTCGGCCGGCGGCGCCTATGCCTACCTCCTCGCCTACACCACCCGCTCCGGCTACAGCGCCGTCTTCTCCCTGGCCGCTCCGTTCTATGCGGTCTCCGCCGTGGCCGACCCGACCTACAAGGCGCCGGTCCGCATGTTCTACGGCACCGCCGATCCGAACTACTCCGGCGGCTCCTACGCCCGGCTCAAGCAGCAGTGGATCAATCTCGGGGTGCCCTGGGAAGAGGACATCCGCCCCGGGCTTCTGCACGGCGACCTGCCGCTCGACGCCATGGCCGCGGGATTCCAGTTCCTGGTCAGCAAGTCCTATCCGGTGAAATCCGCTGCCGGCCCCTGCGTCGCCGCGCCGGGAACCCTCTGTCTCGGCAACGGCCGCTACCGGCTGGAGGTCGGCTGGCGTGACTTCCAGGGCCACACCGGCATCGGCACCGCCGTGCCGCTGAGCGACGAGTCCGGCCTGTTCTGGTTCTTCGCGCCGGAGAACATGGAGATGCTGGTCAAAGTCCTCGACGGCTGCGCGTTGACCGGCCACCACTGGGTCTTCGCCGCGGCGACCACCAACGTCGAATACGCCCTCACCGTGACCGACACCACGAACGGCGCGGTCGCCGTCTACCGCAACCCCCTGGGCGTCTCGGCCGCGGCTGTCACCGACACCCTGGCGCCGTTGCCCTGTCCGTAAGGTCTATAAAAGGGCAGGGTGGCATGGCGATGGCATAATAGGCGACGCCATGTTTGAAGACCTGCTTGCCACCGCTGAAGCCGCCGCGCGGACCGGGGCCGACGTTCTGAAGCGTTATTTCCGCCGCGCCGGGCTGGAGGTACGGCGGAAAGCGCAGAACGACTTCGTCACCCAGGCCGACAAGGAGAGCGAGGCCGCCGTGCTCGGCGTCATCCGCGGCCGCTTTCCGGAGCACCGCATCCTGGCGGAAGAAGGGGGGGGCGCCGACATCGGCGGCACGAGCGAATACCAGTGGCTGATCGATCCGCTCGACGGCACCACCAACTTCCTGCAGGGGCTGCCGGTCTACTGCGTCTCCGTCGCCTGCCGCAAGGGCGACGAGCTGGTCGCCGCCGTGGTTCTCGATCCCGAGGGAGACAACCTGTTCACCGCCACCCGCGGTGGCGGCGCGAAGTGGAACGGCCGGAACATGGACCTCGTGCGGCCGGACGGGCTCGACGGCGCCTTCCTCGCCACCGGCTATCCGTTCCGCGCCCTGCCGACGCTGGACGTCTATCTCGCCATCTTCCGCGACGTCTTCCAGCACGCCAAGGCCATCCGCCGTTGCGGCTCGGCGGCGCTCGACCTCGCCTACACGGCGGCCGGGGTCTACGACGGCTTCTTCGAGTTCCGCCTGTCGCCGTGGGACATCGGGGCCGGTGTGCTGCTGATCGAAGAGGCCGGCGGCGTGGTCAGCGACCTCGACGGCGGACGGCGCTATTTCACCGGCGGAAACATCGTGGCCGGCGCGCCGCGGGTGCAGCGGGAGCTTCTGGACATCGTCCAGCGCCATGGCAGCGAAGCCGAGATCGAGCGGCTGAATCCGAGCGGGCTCAGTGGACCGGTGCCGCCGGTGGTCGCGGCGGCCAGCCTCCGATGAAAGCGATCACGAAGGACGGGCTGCCGGCGCGTGCGGATTGGAGAGTCGAGATCCAGATCCATCCGAGCGATATTCGGAAGCGCGTCCGCTATCTCTTCCTCAACCGGTTCCAGGTCACCGTCCTCAGCCTCCTCGCGCTGCTCTACCTGCTGACCCTCGCTCTCGCCGTGGCGCTCGCGCCGGGCGTCATCGGCGGGTTCATGAACCGCCAGGAGTACTACTCCCTGGCGGGAGAGCGCGGGCGGCAGGGAGAGCGGTTGCAGGCGCTCGTGCGGCAGCTCGATCACATGCACGCGCGCGCCCAGCGGCTCGGCTTCGGCGTCAGCAAAGTCCTCCTCGCCTACGCCCTGCCGCGCACTCCGGCGCCGCGCACCGGTCCCGCTGAGATCGCCGAGGCGCTGCCCGACTCGATCTATGCCGGCGTCATCCAGCAGGGGGACCGCCTGAGCTCCCGCATCGGCGAGCAGCTTCGCCAGATCGACAACGCGCTCAACCGGGTGCAGGACTTTGAAAAGGCCAACCAGGACCGCGTGCGGACGACGCCCTCCATCTGTCCGCTGCGCGGCGAGCTCGTCCTCACCAGCAGCTTTCGCAGCCGGCGCAGCCCGTTCACCAAGCAGCTCGAATTCCACTCCGGGCTCGACTTCGCGGCGCCGCTCGGCACGCCGGTGCACGCCACCGCGGACGGCGTCGTCGCCTTCGCCGGGAAATACCCCATGGGGCCGAACGTCACCTGGTGGCGCTACGGCAACCTCGTCGCGCTGCGCAACGGCGACCTCTTCGTCACCCTCTTCGGCAACTGTGACCAGCTCCAGGTGCGGCCCGGCCAGAAGGTCAAACGGGGAGACGTCCTGGGCACCGTCGGCAACTCGGGCTGGAGCATCAGCCCGCATCTCTACTACGAAGTCCGCAAGCGGGATGCGGAGGGAGAGCCGCGTCCGGTGGACCCGCTGATGTACATCCTCGACCGCCGCTGGCCGAACGAAGAGCGCCTGCTCTTCGGGGGTCGCAACGTGCCGCCGCCGAACAGCTACGAATTTCTGCCCAAGTCACTCGGGAGGTGATCATGAGCCGCGCGACCGCCGAAGACCTGGCGCCCACCATGCTGATCCCCAAGGGCACGCGGATCGACGTGGACGACGAAGGGCACCTCTCCATCCGCGCTCCGGGAAACCTGGTGGTGCAGAATTCGGGGAAGTACGGCGTCCTCGAATCCGTCAGCGGCTCCATCCGCATCGACCGCGGCGCCGAGGTCGAGGTCACCACCGTGCGCTGCGCCGACACCTGTGTCGTCCAGGGCTTCCTGACCGCCTGGAAAGTCATCGCCAAAACCCTGCTTCTGGAAGACTCCGCGCGCGCCCACATCGTGCTCCAGGAGACCCAGCGGCTGCAGATCGGGCGCGACGCTCGTCTGGTCGGCAATTTCGCCTCGGAAAAAGAAATCTTCGGGCTCTTCTCCCGCTTCGCCCACCAGGTGAGAGCCCTGCCGCACCTCTTCGATCGCCGCCCAGCGCAGGCCGAGCTGCTCGCCGCCCGGGGAGAAGAGACGCCCGCGGATCCCACCACGGCGCTCTCCGCGCCATCGACCGAGCCGCCGCCGCTCGCCCAGCTTCCCGAGCCGCTGCTGCTGGCGCTCGTCCTCCTCGAAGGCGAATCCGAGCGCAAGATCCACGTCGCCGCCGGCCAGCGCGCTCTGGACGAGATCATCAAGCTTCTCCAGCAGCAGGACCTCGAAACCCTCCAACACACCTGGCGCATCCTCTTCGGACGGATCGACGAGCCGCGAGATCAGGCGAAGAAGGCGCGCGAGCTGGTGGCGGAGTTCTTCGCGGACGTCTGAAATTTATCCGAACAGCGACATCTGCTCGCCGGGCCGGCGGAAGGCGGCGGTCGAGAGAGTGGGGAAGGGCTGGTCCAACCCGTAGCGGCGGCGGAAGGTCTCGAAGGTGGAGCGCACCTGGTCGGCGTAGACCCCCTCGCCGCGCATCCGGCTGCCGAAGCGCGGATCGTTGAGCTTGCCGCCGCGCAGCTCCTGCACGCGGTGGAGCACCTTCTCCTTGCGGTCCGGAAAGTGCCGTTCGAGCCATTCGGCGAACAGGCCCGAGACGGCGCCGGGCAGCCGCATCATCACGTAACCGGCGGTGCGCGCTCCCGCCTGCGCGGCGGCCTCCAGGATTTTCGGCATCTCGTGATCGGTGATCGCCGGCACCACCGGCGCCACCATCACGCCGGTGGGAATGCCCGCGGCGCTCAACCTTTCCACCGACTCCAGCCGGTCGCGAGGGTGCGAGGCCCGCGGCTCCATCGCGCGGGCGACGTCGCCGTCTAGCGTCGTGATCGACAGGAACACCGCCGCGGCGCCGTGCTCGGCCAGGGCGGCGAGGTGATCAATGTCCCGCGTCACCAGAGCGTTCTTGGTGATCACCGCCACCGGATTGCGAAACTCGGCCAGCACGCCGAGACAGCGGCGGGTGATCTCCAGCTTGCGCTCCACCGGCTGGTAGGCGTCCGTCACACCGCACATCGCAAGCGTCTGCGGCGTCCACTTCTTCGCCATCAGCTCGTGGCGCAGCAGCTCCGGAGCGTCCTCCTTCACCATGATGCGGGTTTCGAAATCGAGCCCGGCGGAGAAGCCCAGATACTCATGCGTCGGGCGGGCGTAGCAATAGATACAGCCGTGCTCACAGCCACGATAGGGATTGAGCGAGGCGTCGAAGCCCACGTCCGGGCTGTCGTTGTAGGTGATGATCGACCGCGAGCCGTCGCGCAGCAGCTCCGTCGGCACGCGATCCGGTCCCGGCACCTCCATCTCGACCGCCAACGTCTCGAACCGGTTCTGCGGATTGACCGCTGCGCCGCGGCCCCGCGGGGCCTGTGTCGTCGTCTCCGCCATGGCGGGAGTATACCATGACTTACGCCTCCCTTGCGCAGGCTGCCGGCGTATGCTTCGCTCCGCGTCCGGCTCCAGGCGAGCCGGGGAAGGAGAATTCTTGAAGACCATCATCGAGCCGTTCCGCATCAAGACTGTGGAGCCGCTGCGCATGACCACCCGGGAGGAGAGGCAGGCGATCCTGGAGCAGGCCGACTGGAACCTGTTCAAGATCGCGGCGGTGACGGCGGACAAGGTGACGTTGCGCCTGAACGCCGTGGTGAGCTACCGCGTGATCGATGCGGTGAAGGCGGTGACCGAGATCGAGGGGTATGTGCAGGCCCTCTACCGCCAGGCGCAGCTCGCCTTGCGGGCCGTGGTCGGCACCCGCGAGCTCGACGCCCTGCTCGCCGACAAGGACGGTGTGGCGGCCGAGCTCGAAGCGATCCTGAAGGCGCGCGTGGCGCCGTTCGGTCTGGAGGTGCGGGCCGTCGGCATCCGCGACGTGATCCTGCCGGGCGAGATGAAGGAGATCCTCAACCGGGTCACCGCGGCGCGCAAGGCGGCCGAAGCGTCCCTGATCACCCGGCGTGAGGAGACGGCCGCCATGCGCTCGCAGGCGAACACGGCGCGCATCTTCGAGTCGACTCCGGCCCTGATGCGCCTGCGCGAGCTGGAGGTGCTGGAGAAGGTCGCAGAGAAGGCAAATCTCTCCGTGATCCTCGGCGACGGCGGTCTCACCGAGCGCGTCGTGAAGATGCTGTAACCCAAGCTGTAGCAACCCCGCGGCGACGACGACGGGGCTTCCCTCCAACGCCACCCCTTGTCTCGGGTAGCTCCGAGCCACTGGGTA
>DATARD010000387.1:0-57928 GCA_036264355.1 Thermoanaerobaculia bacterium | reverse complement strand
CGGCCTGGCGGGCAACCAGATCAACACGATGTTGCAGGACTCCCGGGGGTTTCTGTGGATCGGCACCGACAGCGGGCTCAGCCGCTTCGACGGCTCCCGCTTCGTCAGCTACGACCCGCGGCAGGGATTGCCGAGCCCGAATGTCACCGCGCTGCTGGAAGCGCCGGCCGGTGGCCTTCTGGTGGGTACGACGGGTGGGCTGGCGCGCCTCGAGACCCGGCCGGCGGCAACCGGCAACCTCTTCGTTCCGGCGCGTGCGCAGGGTGCCAGGCGGCTGGGCCGCATCGCCGCCTTGCTCGCCGACGGCAGCTCGGTCTGGCTGGCGGACGGCTCGGCGGGCGGCGGGCTCTTCCGTCTGCATCCGGCCGGCGCGCGCAGCACTCTCGAGGAGGTGAAGCGCGCGGGCGCCTCGATCCTGGGAGTCACGGCGCTCGCCGCCGACGGCGCGGGCGGGCTTTGGGTGGGAGAGCGGACCGGCCTCCTGCATCGCCTCGCGGACGGCCGCTGGATCGAGATCCCGATTCTCCGGCCGCCACGCTGGGAGGGCGTCGGCGCGCTGCTGCTCGATGGCCGTCACCGCCTGTGGATCGCGACCGGCGCGGCGCTCTACGTGCTCAATCCGGGACCCGCCGAGGCCGGGCTGGCGGACGAGAGACCGCTGGCCGAGCGGGCGAGCCGTCACTGCGCGACGCCCGGCGAGGTGTGCAGCTTCGACTCCCGTTCGTGGCTGGCCGGCGACCGGCCGTCGGGCGCCATGCTGCAAAGCCGCGACGGCAGGGTCTGGATGGCGGCCCATGCCGGCCTCGATGCGCTCGATGATCTCGATCATCTCGACGGGCAGCGGTTCCGCAGCTACACCAGCCAGAACGGCCTGCTGCCGGACCGTGTCACGGCACTGGCCGAGGACCGCGACGGCAACCTGTGGGCCGGCACGCGGTCGCACGGCCTGATGCGGATCGCGCGCAATGGATTCGTCACCTACGGCGTTCCCGCGGCGCCCGAGGGGAGCGGCGTCAGCGAGATCTTCGAGGACAGCCGGTCCCGGCTCTACGCCTGGAGCGGCAGCCGGCAGCACCCCGAGCTTTTGGCTTTCGACGGCGAGCAGATGCGGAACGTGACGCCCGCGGCGCTCGACCGCGCCGGCTACCTGGGCCGCGGCCGCCATCAGGTCCTGGCCCCGGATGCGGATGGTGGGATGTGGCTCGGCAGCGCCGCCGGCATCTGGCACTTTGCCGGCGTCGATCGCCCTGCTGCCCTGCGGCGGACGGCGACCGCGTTCTGGAAAACTCCCGCCGACCTGGGCGAGATCTACCGCCTCTTCGCGGACTCGCACGGCCAGCTCTGGGTGTCCGCGCTCGGCGCGCTCGGCCCGCAGGACCACGGCGCCGACACGTCGCAGACCCTGCTCGCGCGCTGGGATGCCGGCACCGGCCGCTTCCGCCACGTGCCCGAGATCGAGCGCCTGGCCCGCGGCGCGCCGTCCGCATTCGCCGAAGACCCGGCGGGCAATCTCTGGATCGGATTTTCCGGTGGCGGCTTGGCGCGTCTCCACGGCGGTTCGGCCGATCTCTTCCTGATCGGAGATGGCGTCGTGCAAGGCGCCGTCAACGACCTCCTCGTCGACAGCCACGGGCGGCTCTGGGCCGCGTCCTCCTTCGGCGGCGCCCTCCGCCTGGAGGATCTCGCCGCGCCGCGGCCACGGATCACCGCCTACACCGGCGCCCAGGGGCTCTCCAGCGACCGCGTGCTGTGCCTCACCGAAGACCGCCGCGGCATTCTCTATCTCGGCCACGGCCGGGGTATCGATCAGCTCGATCCGCAGACCGGCCGCGTCCGGGCGCTCGGTGCGGCCGACGGGCTGCCGTCGAGCGCCGTCAACGTGGCCTACCGCGCCCGCGACGGCAATATCTGGTTCGGCACCTCGGCGGGGCTCTCGCGCTATCTGCCGGAGATGCCGCGCAGCGAATCGCCGCCGCCCGTCTTCCTGAGCAGTCTGCGCCTCGGCGGTGTGCCCGCGCTGCTGCCGCCGCTCGGCGTACATGACATCGCGGATCTCGAGCTGCCTCCCGAGCGCAACCAGGTGGAGGTCCGCTTCCTCGGCATCAGCTTCGCCTCCAGCGCCGGCCTGCGCTACCAATACCGGCAGGAGGGCTCGGCCGCCGGCTGGAGCGAGCCGCGGACGGATCGCTCGGTGCTGATCGGCAAACCTCGCGCCGGGCGACTACCGCTTCCTGTTCCGCGCCATCACGCCCGACAACGCCGTCAGCGTCTCTCCCGCGACGCTTTCGTTCACTCTCCTGCGGCCGGTCTGGCAGCGCTGGTGGTTCCTCCTCCTCGCCGCCTCGGCCGCCGCCCTCCTGGCCTGGGCTCTCCACCGCGCCCAACTGGCGCGCCTCCTGGAGCTCGAACGCGTGCGCACGCGCATCGCCGCCGATCTGCACGACGATTTGAGCTCCAGTCTGGCCCGCATCTCCATCCTCTCTGAAGTGGGACGGCGCCGCGTGGCCGATCCCGCGGCCATGGAGGCCACCGTCCTCGACCAGATCGGCGAGACGGCGCGCGAGCTCCTGGAGACCACCGGCGACATCGTCTGGGCGATCGACGCGCGGCGCGACGACCTCGACAGCCTGCTGGCCCGCATCCGGCGCTTCGCCGGCGACCTGCTCGAAGCGCGCGACGTGAAAGTCCATTTCGCCGCTCCGCCGCGGGCCGCCGACATCGCCCTGCGCCCCGAGGCCAAGCGGGAGATCTACCTGATCCTCAAGGAAGCGCTCTGCAATGCTGCCAAGCACGCCCGCGCCACGGAGGTCCGGATCGACGTCGCGGCGGCAAACGGCGAGCTGGTCGCGGAGGTGCGCGACGACGGCGTCGGCTTCGTCACCCCCTGTCCGTCCGGGACCGGCACCGGCAATGGCAACGGCAACGGTCTGCGCAACCTTCGCGAGCGCGCCGCCGAGCTCGGCGGCCGGCTCACCATCGAATCCACGCCGGGCGCGGGCACCTGTGTGCGCTTGACCTTGCGGCTGGGACGGGGAGCATGATGATGTCCGCCGCGCGAGCCGCCGAAGTGACATCGTAGCCGTGGGAGGCAGATCATGACCGACACAGAGACCATCCGCCCAGAAGCCATCAGAGTCATCATGGTGGAAGACGACCGGCTCACGCGCGAGAGCCTGCGCATGCTCGTCGACGGCACGCCGGGCTATCGCTGCATCGCGAGCTTCGGCTCGCTGGAGCAGGCGCAGGCAGCCCGCGGCACCGAAACGCCCGACGTCGTGCTGCTCGACATCAAGCTCCCCGGCATGCCGGGCTCACAGGGTGTGGCGCTCCTCCGCGAGCGCTGGCCGCGCGCGGCGGTCCTCATGCTCACCGCCCTGGCTGACGACGACAAGATCTTCGAATCGCTGTGCAACGGCGCCACCGGTTACCTGCTCAAACGCACTCCGCCCGCCAAGCTGCTCGAAGCCGTGCGCGAAGCGCATGAAGGCGGCGCGCCGATGTCGCCCGAGATCGCGCGCAAAGTCGTCGCGCTCTTCCGCCGCACCGCGCCACCCGTCGCGCTGGACGAAGCGCTCACACCGCAAGAAACCCATCTGCTCCGCCTGCTCGCCGAAGGGTGCACCTACCAGGTCGCGGGCCAACAGCTCGGCATCACCATCAACACGGTGCGCAACTACATCCGCAACATCTACGAGAAGCTCCAGGTCCACACCAAGTCCGAAGCCGTCAGCAAAGGCATGCGGGCCGGCCTGCTCTGATCTAATTCTCGTCCCGACCGGCATCATCATGCCTGACGGCCTCGAACGGCCGTTGACAGACTGTCTCCTGCGAGCCGGACGCGCCGCGACCCCGCGGCCCGCCGGTCTTCCACGGGAGACATCCAATGCGATTCCAGAGAGCTTTCCTCGCGGCATCTTTTCTTGCAGCGTTCGGCCTGACCGGTTGCAACCTTCTCTCGCCGACCGAGCCCGGCGGCGGGTTGAGCGGACCCGACAAGCTCAGCTTGACGGCGACCATGACCGACACCTCCGGGACCCCGAGCCTCAACGAGATCCAGATCATCATCGACGGAAACATCGTCGCCGACTCCTGCTCGAGCTCAGATCCTCAATATGACGGTGACGGCAACATCATTGATTACATCTGCACCGACGGGAGCTCCGTTTCGCTGACCCTCAGCGCCGCGGGCTCGATCGGCCCTGGCAACCATACCGTGAAGATTTTCATTTCCCAGTCGACAGAGTATTCCCATGCTCCCCGTGGCCCGTATTCGGTTGCGGCGTTCACGATCGAGGTCAACCGCGCGGACGGAAAACCGCTGAAGGCCATCAGCTTGCCCGCACAGACAGCCGCCGGGGGAGCCTTCAGCGTCTCCTATCCGTTTACGATCTGAGGGCCGCGGTGTTTGTTCCCGGCCCGGGAGGCTTCCAGCCAAGCAACTCGTACGGACGTTGGAAGCGTCTCGGCACAGGCTCGTTCGATAAGCTCGCTATATCCAGGCCGAGCCTGGCGGCCAGCCTGGTGAGGTGGCGGCGGCGGCCCCATGCGAGCACCTGCGCTTGCCTGCGTGCCAGTAGATGGAAGCTGGCCGGGTCCCCGTCGCAGCCGTCGGGCAGTGCTCCAAGCATCGAGAGAGCGAAAGGAAGCACCTGCCGGATCTGATCAAGGTCGGCCGACGGCAGGCTGCCACTGCGGACCGCGAGGGCGACTGCGTGCATGAACACAGGTCCGAATGCGAGCTGCTGTGCCCAATACGCCTGCGCCCGCGGTGAGCCGGAGCGCAGCTCTTCAAGCATGAGGTCCAGCACCGTCTGCCATCCCGATGCCGGGGTCGCTTCCTGGCTCATAGATAGTCCTCAAGGATGAAGCGGAGGTTGTCCTGCACCACTGGATCGGTCTTGAACCGTGCCGGCAGCCGTCCGAAGGATTCATCGAGGTCGGCTTTCGTAAGCCGAAAATGTTCGATGAGAAAGGCAACGTCTGCGATGTCGTCAGGCTCCAGGCGCTTCAGCTTGCCAATGACCAGGTCGGCGGCGGGAGGCGTCCTGACAGTAAGGTGCAGACCTCGAAAAACAGTGTTGTAGCCTCGTTCAGGATCAGGGCGTGGGAGGATGAGCGTCTCCTCGGGCACTATTTCGAGGTAGTCGTGCTCCGCGAGATCCTTGTCTACCGGGTTGAAGCCAAGGTCTGCCGCGGCGCAAGCTCGCCGCAGATCCATCTCGACGAATCGGGAGGCCGGGAGGACATCGATGTCGAGGGTCACTCGCTGCTCCAGCCCATGAGCGAGCAGGGCTGCCCCTCCTCGAATGAGGAGCTCTGTTGGATGCTCGAGCGCTTGGTCGAGTCTGTCGAAAATCTGCCTCAGCTTGGTTGCATCCATCTGGATACCGTGATCATGTGGCGGCGCGGCGCTCGCTCCGGGCGCTCAGTTGATGAGGGTGGGTGCCTCGCCGGCGGCGGGCTCGCCGAGCATTTCGTGCAGCTCTTTGAGGAAGAGGTCGAGGTCGCGGAGGGCGCGCTCGATCGAGGGGCGGAGCTCGGCCAGGTAGTCGGTGACGCTCGCCAGGGCGTCGCCGTTGGCCGGCAGCCTGGCGCTGAGGCCGCGGAGCTGGGTGTGGAAGGCCATGAGATGGTCCGCGGTCTCCTGCGCCCGCTCGCGGATGAAGGTCGGCATCCCTTCGACGACTTTGAGCAAGTGGTCGTGCGAGATGCGCAACTGCCAAGTCGACTGCCGAAGCTGCTCTTCAACTTCAGTCTGTTCGTCCATCCGGCCTCCCCCTTCTGTGGAATGATAATCCAAAACGGTCCAGGACTAAGACGCAAGAGGCCGCAATGTGCGCGGCGGCTGGCTCGCTGACGGGCGGTGATAGTGTTGGAAACGTGCGAGAGCCTCTGAATCTCCTGGGCGTGCTGCTCGTCGACGCCGGTCTCGCGGCCGGATTCCTCGGGCTGATCTCCCTGCTCCGGCCGCTCTCTTTCCTGGGGATCTCGACCCGCCGGCGCGGCGCTGTGCTGATGGCGGCCGGCGCCGGTCTCGGCTTCGCGGGAGTGGCCCTACCTGCGCCCGAGCAGCGGGCACCGGCGCGGACCTCCCGCCTCGACGAGATCATTCCCGTCTACCAGTTCTCCGAATTCCATGAATGCCGCGTCCAGGCGTCTCCGGCGAAAGTCCACGACGCCGTCTGGGCGGTGACGGCGAGCGACATCCGGCTCTTCCGCACTCTGACCTGGATTCGCTCGCCGCATCTTGGGAGAGGCGGCCGGGAGTCGATCCTCAACGCGTCGGCCGAGAAGCCGATCCTGAAAGTCGCCACCGCCTCGGGCTTCCTGCTTCTGGCCGACGAGCCGAGCGAGATCGTCGTCGGGTCGCTCGTCATCGCTCCCCGTCAATCCGGAGTGATGCTCGCCGGACCGCAAGACTTCGCGGCTCTCGACGCGCCGGGCTTCGCCAAGGCGGTGATGAATTTCCGCATCGAAGACGAGGGCGGCGGATGGGCGCGCCTCACCACCGAGACCCGCGTCGACGCGACCGACGCCTCCGCCCGCCGCCGCTTCGCCGCCTACTGGCGGCTGATCTATCCCGGCAGCGCCCTGATCCGCCGCGAATGGCTGCGCGCCATTCGGGAGCGGGCGGGCTCTCCGGGTCGCGTCCGCCCTCGTTCTTCCGTATAATCTTCTTCTTCAAGCGTTAGGGCGCGACTCATCGATGATGCGAAGAAGGCTGTGCTCCTCGGGCGCAGCCTCAAGAGAAGGGAGAGTCTCTCGATGGACACGCTGTCCTGGGCGTTCTGGATCTTGTGCGGGCTCTTGGCCCTTTCTGTCGTCATGGAGTTGACGGGGGCCAGGATCAGGATCCCTGCCGGTACCAAACTGCCGGATCAGCTCAAGCCGACGCTCGCCGCCGAGCTCGCACGGTCGCGGGAGGACATCGATCGGATCGTGGGTTCGTCCGAATCGCCGGAGGGGCGGGCGAACCGGTCCGTCTTGCGTTTGCAGCAATATCTCGATCTCCCCTTTATCGTCGGATACGTGCTGCTCTTCTTCGCGCTGGGCTCCTTCGAAAGCACCCTCGCTTTCGCGGGCGCTTCGGTCCTGGGGCTGGCCTCTCGCGGCTCGGCAGTCGTTGCCGCGGTGGCTGATCTCCTGGAAGACCGTGCCATCCTCCAGGCGGTCAGCGGGCGGGAGGGCTCTGTCCGTCGATTCGGCCTCCCGAAGTGGCTGTTCATCTTCCTGGCCTTGATCGGACAGTCCGTTCTTTTCTTTTTCTTCCCTGCGCCAAACCCTTTCCAGCAGGGGCTCGCGATTCTGATCGGGATCGTGTTCTTGATCGGCGGCCTTGGCGGTGTCGTGTCTATCCTTCTGCGCCGGGATGCCTGGATCATGCAGGCCACCAAAGTTTTCGGTTTGGGCCTTCTTCTTTTGCTGGTTCTCTTGTTCCTCCACCAGCTCCGTGCATGAGCCCCGCCTCAGTCACTCCCCTTCGCCGCCGCCAGCACCAACGTGGGCTTCCCCTGGATGCTCAATCCAAGCGACGGCGACGTGAAGTAGACGTAATACACCCCCGCGGCAGGCACCTGGAACGGCAGCTCATAGACGCCGTCCGCGCGGGCGGTTGCGGCCTGGTGGAAGCTCCAGTTGGTGCCGGTGGCGACGAGGGCGACGTTGAGGTCGGCGGTGCCGGTGATCGGCTGACCGGTGGTTCGGTCGGTGAGGCGAGCTCGCAGGACGGCGGGGACTCCGGCGGTGAGGTGGCCTCCGGGGAGGCCGTCGAGGAGGGGCTCGATGGCGACCTGGCGGACTGGCGCGGCGGTGGTTCCGGGCTTGGGCTCGACGCGCAGGGGGAAGCAGTGGACGAGGCGCGGCGCGGAAAGGAAGAAGGCGAGATCGAATTGGCCGGCTCGCGGGAGGACGGCGGTGGTTTCGTAGACTCCCGGCGATTTTTCGCGCAGGCTGCGGTCGATGGCGAGGACGGCGCGCGGCGCGCGGGGACGGTTTTCGAGCTCTCCCATCGGCGCGGCCATGCCTTCTTTGTAGAAGTAGATGGTGCGGTCGGCGGGGTTGGCGATCAGCATGGCGCTCATCCCCGGCACCTGGACGAAGCCGTCGGCGACGCTCGGCTTGATGCCGGACCCGAAGGCGGCCCTGCCGCCGGGGAAGTCGCCCACCGGCAGCGGTTGCCCCTCTTCGCCGATTTTTCCCAGCGGGATCATCAACACGTTTTCGCTGCCGCGGTGGCGGATGTAGGCGATCGTGTCGGAGAAGACGACCTGGTCCGGCTCTTTTTCGACTTTGCCGGTCTGCACGATGCGCTGCGCGGCGGCGTCGAGGATGTGGACGAGGTCTTTTTCTGGATTGAGCAGGACGGCGTAGCGTCCGCCCGGCGCGAAGCGGATCTCGCCGAGCCCCTTTTCCGCCGTGAGGGTGGCTCCGACGGTGTCGTGCTCGGTGTCGACGATCGTCACCGTGCCGTCCGCGGCGCTCGCGATGTAGGCGGCGCGGGCGAGCGGCGAGAGGGCGATCGCTGACGGCGGATGACCGAGCGGCAGTCTTTTGATCTCGCGGAGTGTTGCGGTGTCGACGACAGAAACGGTGCTGTCAGCCGGATTGATCACGTAGGCTTTACGGCCTTCCGCGGCGAACGCGATTCGGTGCGCGCCGGCTCCCACGGCGACCGGCGTGGAACGGCCCGTGGAAAGATCGATCGCGGTGAGCTTGTCGGACAACACCCACAGTCTCTGCTCGCCGGGCTCCAGGGCGACGCGCGTGGCTCCGGGGACCGGGATGTGCTTGGCGACCGTCCACGACGCTGTGTCGATCAGCGCCACTTCGCCGGCGGTGGGGAGAGCGGCATAGAGGCGGGTCTGATCGGCGGTGAGCGCCCAGTCTTCGGCCGGCGCGGGGAGAGGGACCATGGTGAGCAGGCGGGTGCCGCCGAAGCCTCCGACCGGATCGAGGACGCTCAGCGTGGCGTCGTCGTTGAGGGTGGCGACGACGTAGCTGTTGAGGTTGAGCGCGGGATCGGCGAGCGTGCCGCCGCCCACGAAGGTGGCGATGCGGGCGGTGCAGGCGCTTTCGCTGGTGGGGGTTCCCGGATTCTGGACCGGATCGACCCAGGCACCGGGGGAGAGAGCGGTGAGCGGTGCCGCGGTCGCGTCGGTGAGGGTGAAGCGGATGCGCACGGTCTCGCCGGCGTGCAGGGAGCCTGCGCTGCCGGAGGAGACCGGCTCGACGGCCAGGTCGACGGTGATGCCGCCGTTGACCCAGCGAGTCATGTTTGGAGAAGGCGCGGGCGCCGCCGCCCCGGGGGTCGGGGCGGCGGTCAGCAGGTGGGTCAGGACGAGAAGGATGCCCGCAGGGTGCTTCATTTCACTTGACGGTCATTTGACGGCATTGCCCGGAATGGCCCAGGCGAAGTCCGTGCGGGTCTGGTTGCCGAACCAGGTCGGATCGTTGAAGTTGATGTAGCCGTTCGGCAGGTAGGTTGCCGGGTAGCCGCCGTTGTTGTTGCCCGGCCAGCGCGCGGTGCCGTGGCAGGACATGCAGTTGGAGTTGATCCCGTCCGGGATGTTCGGACTGGTTTCGAGGAACGGATTGAAGCAGACGACCGGCTTGCCGTTCGGATTGTTGTACGGCACCACCATCGAGTAGGCGGTGCACATGGCGTAATTGCGCCACGGTCCCTTGATGTTGGCGGTCATCCCGGCGGTGCTTCCCGGGAAGTTGTTGGGAACGGGCTTGCCGCCCGACCACCAGAAGGTCTGCCAGGTCCAGTTGACGATCTCCTTGGTGGTCACGTGCATGGCCGCCAGCACGGCGAAGTCTCCGGCCACCGCTTGCGGCAGCGGTGCACCGCCCTGGGCGGTGTTGAAATCGGTCGCCTCCTGCGCGGTCATTTTGAAGCTGTACATCATGGAGAGCGGCGCGTAGAGGTATTTCTTGGGATCGCAGGCCAGGTTGGAGTTCGCGATGGCCTTCTTGGCCTCTTCCGGCGTCGCCGGGCGCAGGCCGCCCTTCCCCTGGGGATCGACGAGCACGCAGTTCAGCCAGGTCTGCGGCGTCGGGTTGGTCGCGTTGGTGGTGGCGCCGCTACCGGTCCCCTGCCAGAGCGGGAACAGCGAGAGGCCGCCGGTCGCCTTGACCAGCCACATCACCGGCTTGGTGTCCACCGCGCGGTCCGGGAAGTCGATGATGGCGCGGTTGACGACCTGGGTGCCGGACGGCCAGCTCAGGTTGAGCTTCTCGAGGTCGGCCGCCTGGGTGTAGAGGTAGGAATTCGCCGCGCCCTTGGGCGTCGGGTGCGAAGCCATCAGGAACTTCGCCGACTCGGGGTCGAACTTGTTGAAGGCCACCACCTGCTCGTTGGACTGCGGCGGCGCGGCGCCCTTGGCCTGGGCGACGTGGACGAACTGGCGGGGCTTGGCAAAGGGACGCTTCGCCTCGGTGCGCACGGCTTCCGGTTGGGTGCCGGCCTTGACGAAGACCTCGTTCTCCGAATACCAGGTCTCCCAGATCGGCAGGTGCGCGCCGTGCAGGGTGGCGTGCGAGGGGGCCGTCATTCCGGCCCAGACGTCCCAGGCGTGGTTGCGGAACTTGTTCGTGGCGTTGAGGGCCACCCAGGCGTCGATCTCCTTGCGCGGCGTCGGGAAGTGATAGCCGGGCGGAATGGTCTCCGCCTTGATGGCGCCGGGCGGGGTGGCCTTGGCAGCCGGCTTGGCGTCGGCTTTCGCGGCCGGGGCCGCTTTGGCCGCCGGCGCGGGCTTGGCGGGCGGCGCGGTCGCAGCCATCGCGAGGGCCACACCGCACGCGGTGAGGGACAGGGTCAGCACCGAAAACATCCAGCGTCGCAGGCTCATCAATGGTCTCCTTTTTCAGGTGTCGGGGCCGGCGGAGGCGGCACCGGCCGCCTGCGCAGGAAGGTGAGAGCACGGCGCTCCCGGGCGTCTTCCGCCGCGGTGTGCGGGCGTAGCGGAACGAGCCGCGGAAGGGCTTCGAGGGTGATCGCGGCCGCGGTCGTGGCGCTGGCGCCGAACCCGGTCTGCACGGAGATGACCGGAGAGCCCTGGCTCAGCTTGAACGACCAGGCGCCTGTGGCAGGATCCACGGCCGCCGTGCCGAGCTTCTTGGCGGCGGGGCCGCTGCCGCTGTAGATGGTGTTGGTGGCGGCGAACTTGCCGGTTTCGGGGTTGACGGTGTTGGTGCCGCTGACGCAGGTCGCCGACGCGTCGCCCGGGCAGGCGCCCGGCGTCTCCACGACGACGCTGTCCTTGCCCGGCGGCAGGACGCGGAAGATGCCCCATTCGCCGCCGCTGAAGTTGCCCTGGGCGAAGAAGCTGCGGAAGAGGTAGTCGCCCGGGACCTGGAACGGTCCACCGGCGTTCCTGAGCAGGATGTTGGCATTGTTCTCCGGCCCGTGCGGCGTGGTGCCGAACCACTCCGAGAGCGGGTTGTCGCCGAGCACGGTCGAGCCCTTCTGGAACGGCTCTTCCTGCCACACATGACCGTGCAGGGTGAGGTTCTCGGCGTCGCCGGTGCCGCTCACCTGCGCCAGCCGGAAGCGCACCGGCCGGCCCGCCGGCGCCGCGAAGACCGGCGTCTGCGGATCCCTGCCGCCGACCTGGCTGTTGGAGAGAACGGTCGACAGGTCCGTCTGGCTCGCGGTCTGGCGGTAGGCCATCGGCTCGGTGCGGTCGTTGATGCCGTTGAGGGTGGTGCCGCCTCCCCAGGAGAGGTTCTGCACATAGGCCGTGACGTTGTTGGTGGTCTGGATGCTCTGCAGGTCGCTCTGGGTGAACAGCACGATCTCGCGGAAGCTCGCGCCGTTGGGAACCAGGATGGTCGCCGCGGCGCGGCTGTTGGCGTCGGTCCGCTCCGTGGCGCCGGGGGGCTCGACGACGAGCGCGCCGATCAGGCCGAGCGGATCCTGCATCAGCGGATCGGAGGGTAGGAGGTTCGAGGTGCCGAGCTCGGCCGGTTTTTGATTGATTCCCGCGTACCAGAGGAAGGTGCCCGACTTGCCGGGCTCCACCGTCTGCACCGGGTTGTGGCCGACGTTGTAGCCGCCGCTCCTGGTCACGTCGTAGGAGACGAGCTGCGCCCGCAGGCCGACGTTCCACGACGGGTAGAGATTGACCGTGTCCCCCTGGTCGCCCATCGCCTGCGCCAGCGCGGTGGTGAAGATGGGGTTGCCGTTCCTGTCCTTCTGCGTGGGAACGAGCCCGTTGTTGAGGGTCACCCGGACGCACTCGCCCGCCGCGGCGCGCAGCACCAGCGGCTCGACCGGAACGCCCGGCTTGAGCGTGCCGTCGGGGTTGAGATCGCTCGACTGGACGTAGAGCAGGCCGTCCGGCTGCTGGATCGTCTGGCTCGGCGTCGCCGTGGCGCCGCGCGCGTTGTAGGGCACCTGCCCGGACGCGAGCGCCTTGGCGGCAGCGACCGCGGTGATCTCGATCTTCCGTACCGGCGCGCCGGCCGGGCAGTCCATCGTCGCCGGCGTGGTGGACGGATGCGGGTTGTTCGGCAGCAGCGGCAAGCCTTCCTGCGGCTTGCTGCCGTCGTAGGAGCGGAGGAGACCCCACATGCCCTGCACCTGATCGGCCTGGCCGGCGCCGGTCACGTAGAGATAGTCGGCGAAACCGGTCTCCGTCTGCGCGGTGCGCGGCGCGCTGAAGGTTGGCTCGAAGTGCTCGGAGAGGCCGGTGCCCTGGGTCGACACATAGCCCGAGTCTTCGTAGGACGGCTCGAACAGCCAGCGCAATCCCTGGAGAGTAAAGAAGTGGCCGGCCACATGGGCGCCGGTGAGGATGCGCACCTGCACCTTGTCGCCCTGATACGTGCGCAGCAGCGGCGTGTAGGGATCGAGCTCGTCGGCGCCGAGGAAGCCGCCGGGATAAATGAACGGCGAGCCCGGCGCGATCGGTCCGTAGGGCTGGCGGTTGAGCTGCGCGTCCTGGCGCGGGATCGAACGGTAGACCTGCGACAGGTCGGCGTTGGGCTGGCTGTTCGGCGAGGCGTTGCCGGCGACGCGGAACGGCAGCGGCTCGGTGCGGTAGTTGGTCACCGAATCGCCAGAGCCGGGGCCGCCGGTGATGATGCCCGGCCAAGCCGCCAGGTTGTTGCCGCCGGTGGGGCAGGGCGCGCCGGCGGAGTTGTTGATCGGGTTGATGGCGTTGACGCAGTCGGCCCAGCCGAACACTTTGTTCGCCGAGGTCACCAGGCCGTTCGCGTTCGTCGGGTACTTGCCGTCGACCGGATAGGGGACCATCTTGGACGGGCTCTTGCTGTTGTAGGCGAGCGCGGTGTCCTGGAATTCGAGCGCGAACTCGCGGTAGCTGTCCTTGGGATCCCGGGTCAGGATGTCCGCCTGCCAGCTCGTCGGGCCGCCGTCGTCGCGGCTGCCGAGCAGGACGTCGGTCTCCACCTGCTGCTTGCCGTCCTTGTAGCTGACGATCGCCGGCGCGCGCCAGGTCGACGCGGTCGGCTCGACGAGAAGCCCGGCGTAGAGGCCGGCCTGCTGGTGCGTCGAGGGGCCGAAGTGGTCGTGGGTGAAGACGGTCCGCAGCGTGCGGTCGTCCCCCTGGTTGTTGAGCACCGGATCGGCGTACCAGCGCTGGATGGTGGTCTGCGCGCCGGTCCAGTCCTGCCCTTCCGGCGGCTTGCCGAAGACGGCCGGCGCGGCCTGCGCCACCGGGCAGGTGAAGCTGCCGTTGCGCGGATCGTTCGGCGTGCACTTGTTGCCCTTGCGGATGCCCGAGATGCGCTCGCGCACCTCGTCGGGCGACAGGCTGCCGTCCTCATAGTTGAAGCCGTTGGCGGCGCCGTCCGACGCGAGCACGTCGAACTTCACGAGATGGATGTGCTGGCCGAGGATGTCGGTCGGCGTCCGCACCTGGAAGTCGTCGAGCTCGTAGTAGCCGGGCACCAGGTTGGTCATCCAGTACTCGACGACGTCGGTCTTGCTGTTGGCGCGCAGGAAGAGCGGCTCGGGAGGACGCGTGCCGGCGACGGTCGGCGCCACGTCGTCCCACAGGGTGATGTGGCGCTCCTGCGGGTAGTGCCAGCCCTTCTTGCTGAACACCACATCGGTCTGCAGATCCGCGCCCTTGTAGCGCCGCACCGTGGCCGGCACCGGATCGCCGTTGAGCTGGCGGGCCGGATTGGCGAACGGCGCGCCGGGCACCGAGGGGAGGCCGTTGACCTCGAAGAAGGCTCTCTGGTTGGCCTGCGTGAAGGTGGGAACCCAGGGCTTTTTGGTCGACGAGAACGCCATCGCGGCCTTCTCGACCGGCGTGCCGTCCTCCGGCAGCTCCTGGGCCACCAGGGTGCCGGTGTCCTTGCTGAAGTCCCACTGGTTGTGGTGCTCGTTGCTGATGTCGCCGTCGAGCAGGAGATGGCGCGGCAGGCCGCCGTCGAGAGACTTGCCCGAGGCCGGATCTTTCGCGAAGTCCATCGGCGGATGCGGCGCCCGGTGGCCGGCGACGCCGGGGACGAAGAACGGATAGCCCGGCGTCTTCCCCTTGGCGAGATCTCCCGGATCGACCTCCACCTTGTAGCCGGCGAGCTGGCCGTTCACGGTTTCCGGAACGATCGCCACCTTCGCCGGCTCCGGCGCCATCGGCAGCGTCGGGATCGGCACCAGGCCGGGGATCGGTGTGCCGGCGGCGATCTCGCCGTCGGGCAAAGCGCGGGCGCCCTTCACCGGAATGCCCGTCTGGGGATCGAGCTGCGTGCCGTCCTCGAACGTGTCGTGCACCCGCCACAGCGCCCACATGCCGCCCGCGAAGTGGGGATAGAAGTGGCAGTGGAAGATCGAGTCGCCGGCCGTCTTGTTGAGGTTGCCGCTGCCGCCGAAGGCGATCTCCAGGGTGTAGGAGGTGCCTGGCGTGATGAGCTGGCTGTCGAGATAGGTGCTCTCGTCGCTGTTCGGGGTGTGCAGCCACTGGTGCGCGTGCAGGTGGTGCACATGGGCGATGAACGAGCCCGCGTGCAGCACGCGCATCTTCACATGGTCGTTGAGATAGCTGTGGTAGACGTTCGACGGATCGTCCGGATAGACCGCCTTGTGCGCCTGCACGATCGGCTCCATCTTGAACGGCGTGCCGGTCGCCGGCACGCGCTTGCCGGTGTTGCCGCACGGCGTGCCGTTTTCGAGGTCGGTCGTGGTGCACGGATTGTTGGCCGGCACGTCGACCACCGTCGCCGGATCGCCGGTCGCCCAGGCGCTCAGGAAGAACTCCTCGAACTTGCAGTCGACGCAATGGCCCGACGGGCCGACGCCGAGCCGGTTGGCGAGGATCTCGGCGGCGATGCCGCCGGCGCCGTAGTTGATCGCGAACGCGTCGGCGCCGTTGCCGAGCGTCGGGCCGAGCTGGGTCGGATCGTTGGTCCCGCCCGCCGTCCCCTGGGTGAACTCGGGGAACGCCTGCACCGAGGTGAAGATCTCGTGGTAGAGGAGGGTGAATTCACGGTACGGCTGGTTGCGGTTCGGCTCGACTGCGTTCTTGCGGAACACCGGATCCGGCGACTCCGGGAAGTTGCCGGCGCGCGGACCGGTGATCAGCGCCGTCAGGTCGCTCGCCACGATCTCCCGCTTGCCGTCGAGCATGCGCAGGACCGGCGTCCCCGGCGGGATCGGCGTGCCGTCGGGCCACTTGGAGCCCGCCGGATAGATCGCCGCGTAGTCGAGCAGCGGCTGGCCGTCCGGGGTGTGCTGCGGCTTGCCGTCCACGCGCTTCGTCGCGAGCTCCAGCTCCTCGCGGGTCACCTGGCTGCGGTACCACTCGGCGCCCCGGGGCTGCACGTTGACCGCGCCGAACAGGCCGGCGCTGAGCTGGCCGCCCAGGCCGTTCGAGTAGGTGTCGGCGCTGCTGTAGAGGAGGAACGTCCCCTCCGCCTCGGCATAGAGGTGGTAGGTGATCTGCCCGGCCGGGAGGGCCGGTCCCTTGACCGGCGACACCAGGCTCGACGTGTTGAGGCCCACATACGAGGCGTCGGAGAGGATCGAGTCGCGGACCGGCATCCCCATCACGTGCACACCCGCCTCGCGGGTCGTCGTCTGGCCCGGGAAGGAGAGAGCGGCCGTATTGAGCAGGTTGGTGAAGTGGATGTCCAGGCAGTCCCCGACGTTCACCCGCAGCACCAGCGGTCGTGGCCGTTTCGAGTCGCGCAGCTTGACCTTGCCGGCGAGCAGGGCGCCGCCGGTGCCGGACGACGGCACGACATCGCGCTCGAGGGCGAAGATCATGCCCCCCGGCTGCGACGCGCCGAGCCGGTTCAGCCAGAACTGCTGGTCGAGAGCCACGACATGGGCCGACACCGTGTTGGCCGGCGTGCAGCTCGGGACGGCCGCCGCCGGAGGCGGAGCCGGGGTGGCCGCTCCGGCGACGCCTGCAAAAAGCGCGAGGCCCGAAAGGATGAAAGCTGTGAGCTGGCGGGGTGCGGGGAGCTTGGCTGAACGGTGGGTGCTGATGGAAGCCGACAGACAGGGGTGCATGATTCCTCATTCCTCCTCATCGAGCCGTCCGGGTCCCCTCCCGGGAGGGAAGGCCGACCGCGAGCGGTTCATCTCCAATCGTGCGCTGTCTTTTGAAACGAAGTGGTGCGGGGCGAGGATAGCACGAAAGCGAGGCGGACCTCACCCCCGGGAACCGGGGCAGCAGGGCGTCACGGCAGCTCGATCGACTGGCCGTGGTGGAAGACGTTGTGAGGGTCCCACTCCTGCTTCGCCCGCTGGAGCCGCGTGTAGTTGTCCTTGTAATAGAGATGCTGCCAGTCCATCAGGTCGGAGTCGCAGTAGTTGACGTAGCAGCCATCGACCACGTCGTCCGGCCACGGACCGCGCGGGCCATACATCTCGGCGTAGAAATCGTTGATCCAGTCGAGATTGACCTTGTCCTGAGCCGGCTCCGTCCAATACGTCTGGTACTGGAGCTTGAGGATCGAAGAGCGCTGCGGCACCGCGGTGGCGGCGGGATCGACGTCGTTGATCTGGCAGCCGTAGGAGTCCACCTGAAGGAGCGCCTGCGAGTTGGCGGGATAGCGGTCGTTCTCGATCGTCAGCCACTTCCAGATCGTCTCGGCCTGCTTCTCGGGGAACGGCTGCTTCATGTAGGCGGACTTGTACTTGCCGCGCTGATTGGACCCGGAGCCGTTCAGCGTCTGCGTCGCCTCCAGCCACGGCATGCGGCGGGCGTCAGTGGAGCGGGCCACGAAATGATGCCAGCCGACCGGCACACGCGGCGCGACGATCCGCACACGGCGGAGATCGAGACCGGTCCGCATGAAGGCGAGGAAGTCGTCCAGCGGACCGCGGTCGCTGCCGACGTTCTGCACCGTCAACGTCACCTGCTCGCCTGCCTTGCGCGTCAGGTGAAGGAGCGCGAAGAGAGTGGAGAAGCGGCTCCCCGGCGCGCTGTGATCGGCGAAGAAGCGGCCATAGTTCGCGAGGATCTGAAAAAACTGATCCGGATGCTGCAGCAGTTCGGACCACTCCCACGACAGACTGGCGAGCCATGCCTCGCTCGGAGCCTCCGGCAGTTTGCGGAACAGATACCGCGTGATCACCCCGAAATTGCCGCCGCCACCCCCGGTATGCCCCCACGCCAGATCCGCCTCCCGCAAGTCCTTCGCATCCGCCATCACCCGCACCAGCCGCGCCCGGCGGTCCCGGTCCACGACCACGACCTCGACCCCCGAAAGCCAATCCACCGTCAGCCCCTGAAGACGCGACAGCAACCCATACCCGCCGCCGCAGATGTGCCCGCCCGCGCCGACGGAGTAGCACGATCCCGCCGGGAGGGTGAGGCCGTACTGCCGGTAGAGCTGGTTGTAGATATCCCAGTTCGTGCACCCGCTCTCCAGGAAGAACCAGCCGTTCTCCTCATCCCACCCCGCCTTGTGCAGCGACGAGACGTCGAGGATCACCCCGTCGTTCAGAGACACCCACCCCTCATAGCAATGGCCGCCGCTGCGCACTGTGGGCCGCAGCTTGTGGTCCACGCACTGCTGGATGGTGCGCACGATCTGCTCCGCGTCTCCCACGACCTGGACGTATTGCGGATGACCCACCCAGCGCTGGTTGAAGCCGCGGACGAGGGTGGGGTAGCGGGGATCGGTGGGCGGAACGGAGGAGCCGGGGAAGGTGGGGGAATCGGTCATGGGAGCCTCCTGCGGGAGTCTACTTCAGGCAACGACACGGTTCCGACATGGAAGTCGTGTCATTTCGAGGCATTGGCCAGCGCTTGGAACGTCGCCTCGATCTCGGCGTCGGACTTGCCCATCTTCTTGAGCAACACCCGGTAGTGGTCCGAAACCGCCGCTTGTGTTCGATGCTCGTGGCCAGTTCTGTGCTGGAACTCCAGTAAAATGGCAACCGCCCGTCGCATCAGCGGCTCGGCCTTGGCGAGCCGGTTCGAGTCCTGTAGCAGTTGAGCCAAGCCGTCGAGTGCTGTTGCGACATCTGGATGTTCTGTTCCAAAGCTTTTCTCGTCAATGGCGAGCGCCCGCCGCATCAGCGGCTCGGCCTCCGCGAAATGGCCCGCGTCCTTGAGCAGGAGGGCCAGGTTGTCGAGTGCGGTGGCGACGTCTGGATGTTCTGTTCCAAAGCTTTTCTCGAAGATGGCGAGCGCCCGTCGCATCAGCGGTTCGGCCTCCGCGAGACGTTTAGTGTCCCGGAGCAGGAGGGCCAGGTATTGGAGGTCTCGGGCCACCGCTGGGTGTTCCGCGTCGAAGCTCTTCTCGTCGATGGCGAGCGCCCGTCGCATCAGCGGCTCGGCCTCTGTGAAACGGTCCGTGTCCTTGAGCAGCAGGGCCAGGTTGCTGAGGTCTCGGGCGACGTTTGGATGTTCAGTCCCGAGGCTCTTCTCGTCGATGGCAAGCGCTCGTCGCATCAACGGCTCGGCCTCCGCGAGACGGTTTGTGTACTGGAGCAGCAGGGCCAGGTTGTTGAGGCAGTCGGCGACCCTTGGATGCTCTTTCCCGAAGCTCCTCTCGTCGATGTCGAGCGCGCGTCGCATCAACGGCTCGGCCTCCGCAAGCCGGTTCGTGGCCTGGAGCATTAGGGCCAGGTTGTTGAGAGCCGTGGCGACGTTAGGATGCTCTTTCCCTAAGCTCTTCTCGTCGATGTCAAGCGCGCGTCGCATCAACGGCTCGGCCTCCGCGAGCCGGTTCGTGGCCTGGAGCAGTTGGGCCAGGTTGTTGAGTTCGGTAGCGACGTTAGGATGCTCTTTCCCGAAAGTTTTCTCGTCGATGACGAGCGCGCGTCGCATCAATGGCTCAGCCTCCGCGATCCGGTTCGTGTCCTGGAGCAGTTGGGCCAAGTTGTTGAGGTCTCTGGCGACGTTAGGATGCTCTTTCCCGAAAGTTTTCTCGTCGATAACGAGCGCGCGTCGCATCAATGGCTCGGCCTCCGCGAGCCGGTTCATGATCTCGAGCAGTGCAGCCAGGTTGTTGAGACGGATGGCGACGTTAGGATGCTCTTTCCCGGAGTTCTTCTCGTCGATGTCGAGCGCGCGTCGCATAAACGGCTCGGCCTCCGCGAGCCGGTTCGTGTTCTGGAGCAGTTGGGCCAGATTGTTGAGGTTGGTGGCGACGTTAGGATGCTCTTTCCCGAAGCTCTTCTCGTCGATGTCAAGGGCGCGTTGCATCAACGGCTCGGCCTCCGCGAGCCGGTTTGTGGCCTGGAGCAGTGTGGCCAGGTTGTTGAGGGACGTGGCGACGTTAGGATGCTCTTTCCCGAAGCTCTTCTCGTCGATCTCGAGCGTGCGTCGCATCAGCGGCTCGGCCTCGGTCCATTCGTTCAACTGGTAGAATGAGAGCCCGAGCCAGTTCAGTAGAAGAGGGTCATCTTCGTGTAGAGCAAGAGCCTTCCGGAAGTTTTCAGCCGCAGCCTTGTACTTCCCCATCTCGTACTGGGAGGCGCCCAGGTAGCGGAGCTTTTCGACGAGATCCTTTTCCTCCTTTTCAGTGGAGCCGCTCAAGAGTGCCTCGGCCGTGGCGTACTGGCCGTTCAGATAGGCTGCGATCCCTTTATCTCCGGGGTCTTGTGTCTCGGCGAAGGAGCGGATCGCTGTTTCCAACTGATCCGCGGTAAGGCCCCGACGGGCTGCTTCTTCGATGAGGACTTGCTTTCGATCCTCTGTGGTCAGATCGCCGGATCGCACCAGCGTTTTCGGTACATCACGAGTGGCCGCGGCGATCTGGCGGAATGTGCTCCTCTTCATGAGCACGATTTCCGCCGAGCTGGAGGGCTCGGGGATGTTGATCTGGTAGTTGACGAGAAACCATTCGTCGGCCTTCTTGGGAGTCGAGACGAGTTGAATCTCGATTCGCTTGCCGGGTGGGTGCTCGGGGGGCAGGTCGAGCTCGGCGGCTCCGGCGCGGTTGGTCTTTGTGGATTCGACGCCTTGGTACGCGAAGGTGAAGCCGGAGAGCAGGTGCTTCTCGTTGTCGCGTGCAACCAGCAGAACGCGCGACCCGGCGGCGACCGGCAGGGTGGCTGTGACGAGGAGGAAAGCGAGAATCCCGAAGGCTCGGCGGCTCATTTCTCCTCCAAGAGGATCGGGCAATTGCTTGCATCCGTGTAGCAGAAGGCATCTTCCGGGGATGAGCCGGCGCGCTCGACGCGCAATCTGACTCGTGTGCCCGGTGGGAGCGGGCATGGCAGCTCGAAGCGGCCCTCCGCGTCGGTCATCACGGCGTGGGGAACGCCGATGTCGCGAGACACTTTGACGGATGGCAAGGCTCGGTTTTTTCCATCGACGATCAGACCTCTGATCCAGGTCTTCGGCGATTTCAGGCGGATCGTGACCTTCGGGTTCCGGTCCGCGCCGAGCGGCAGGTCGGCGCTGCTCCCTTCCCACTCCTTGTGCTCCGCCCAAAGAGAGACGTGGCCGTCCGTTGGGATTTTGGCTGCCGGAATCTGGATCTCCCACCAGCCGTCTGGGAGGAGATGCGGCTCGTTCCCGGCCGAGGCGCGGATCTTGGAGCCGTCGACGGGATGGCTTTGCGGGTCGAGGATCTGGACGCGGACTTCGTACATGTCCGGCTTGGGAGGCGGTCGGAGCCAGAGCCAGGCTCCCAGTGCGAGGACCGCGACCAGGACGGCGAGGGGGACGCCCCACCCTTTCCAGTTCCTGGGCGCGGTCGTTCCGGCAGGCTTGGCGCCCGTGATGCCCCAGGCCAGACGGGCGAGTCCTTCTTCGGTGACCCCGTCTCGCAGGTCCACCCAGGTGTAGGCTTCCAGGAAGAGGTTGAGCTGCGGGGAGTCCGGACAGCCGGGCAGCAGGACGGGGATGACCGGCACCTTCTCGCGTCTCGATCTCGCGATGAAGGCCCGCATCTCCGGCTCCTGCCAGGCTCCCAGTCCTTCCGCTCCGACGAAGACGGCGACGGCGCGCGATGCCTGAATGGCCTCTTCGAGCCCTTCCTGCCAAGGGAAGCCCGGCCGCAGCTCCCATTCGTCCAGCCAGACACGCAGGCCCCTGGCACGGAGCCGGTTGCCGATGTCTTCGACTTGCGGCTTGTCGCGGCTGTTGTGGCTCAGGAAGACATCGAAGTCGTCCTGCATCTCTTCCCCTCACGTCTTGATGTTGAGTCACACCTATTCTATCGCACTTGAGGAGATCCGCACGAGCGGTCTTGTGTCCGCATCCCGAAAGAGAGGCGGGAGGAGACAGGAAGCCTCCTCCCGCCGCGCCGCCGGAGCCTACGGGCAGGTGGCGAAGGCGTTCACGTCCTGGAGCGGCGCGAAGGGCTGGCCGAGCGGGTTGAAGTAGCGCCGGGTGGCGCCGTTCTGCGTGTCGGTGACGGTGAGAGTCACCTCGACGTTGGTCAGGCCGCTCGCGAAGACCCAGAAGTGGCCTTCGCCGGCGCAGGAGTCGAGGACCTTGACCACCAGCTCGGGGTTGTCCGCGGCGAAGAACCAGAATTGGCCGGCCCCGTCACTCAGGCCGTCGCCCAGGCCCGCGGCCTGTCCGGCGTCCGCCGCGCCCGCGGTGCGCCACTGTGCGGTCGCCTTGAACCGGCCGTTGTTCAGGCAGAGGACGGCGGGGCCGGCGGCACAGGGGCCGGCGGCCACGGTGGGCGCCAGGTAGTTGAAGAACACGTGCTCGGCGAGCGCCCGGCCGCTCGCCAGGCCGGCCTGGTTGTCGTATTGCCAGTGGATGCCGCCGTAAATGCGGCTCTGCCCGGCTTCCGCCGCCGCGGCGGAGAGGCTGCTGAAGCTGCGCTGGACTCCCGGCAGGCCGTCGGAGGTGGTGGAGAAGGCGATCGCGTCGGTGCCGAAGAAGAGCTCGAGGATCTTCGCCGAGGCGCCGCTGAAGGTGCTGTGCCCCGAGGTGTAGGAGGGGAACGGCGGCGTCGGGATGAGCGGCGTCCAGTGCGGCTCGGGCAGGATGGTGGGATCGCCCGCGAGGTCGGCATGCTGGAGGCCGGTGACCGGGCGCCAGTCGCTGTAGTAGTACTTGTGATCCCAGGCCACGATTGCCGCGTCCGCCACGGCGAGGCTGAGCAGGGCGAAGAGGCGGGAGCTCTGGATCAGCGTTAGGCCGTGCTGCTGCGCCAGCCCTTCCGCGATGATCAGCCAGTGGCCGGGAGGCGTCGCGGTACCCCCGCCGTCAGCCCAGAAGAGGGCGATCTGGGTCTGCTCCGCGGTGCGCTGGGTGCTGTCGGCGCTGCCCAGGCGGTGGACCTCGCGCAACGCCGAGGTGTAGGCCGCGCTGCCCGGCGTCGGCGGCGGTCCCTGGCGGAACTGCGCTCCGCTCGTCATCGTCCATGGCGTGACGCGCGGCCAGTTGGGCAGGAGCGCCGGAGCGAACGCGGGCGGAGTGGGAATCCACCAGGTGCCGCCGGTCGGCGGCGAGTAGGTCACGTTGTCGGTCGCGTGATCGTGAGCGCGCAACGCCAGGATCTGGTCGGCCACCTGCTCACCCCACGCGATGCCGCCGGTCTTGGCGGCGCCATCCGGAATCGCGAGGAGCGCGGCGGTGTAGGCGCCGTCGAGCGTCGCCGCCTGCGCCGAGAAGAGCGCCACCAGGGTGCGGTGCGCCGCCGCTGCTGCCGCCGCATCCGCGGAAGCACCGGCCGGCGCGGCGTCGGTGACGTGATACGGCGCGGAGCCACCCAGAAGACCGACGACGGCGTCATAGATCGAAACGTTCATGATCGCCATGGCGCGGCTCGCCTTGGGAGGCGGCGTCTTGTCCGTGCGGATCGCCTGGAGCAACGTTTCGTTCCAAATCGCCATCTGATCCGCTCGAGCCGATCCGGCGCCGGCCAGGGCGAGGGTGCAAGCAAGCATCAACAAACAGGTTTTGCTGCGGAACATAAGACCTCCTGTGAGACCTCGATCACAAGGCCGGTACTGCCAGAGAAGGAGTGCCGATAGGAGGATCATAACGCAGCCTGCCAGGATCGTAGTCAAAAGCTTCTCGTACAAGCCGCTGTAGGAGGGGTTCCACGGGTCAGCGGACGATCCGCAGGGCCTGGTTGTGGTTGGCGGTGATCCGCGGCTGGGCTGTGCTCCCTGCCAAGGTCTGGTTGTGCTGATACGAGATGCCCGGTGTCGGGCGAACCACGGTCTGGTTGTGGTTGGGCGAAAGTCCGGGCTCGAAGAAGGTCTGGAAGCTCATGGGGAAGACTCCGTAAAGCTCAAGGTTCGTCGGTGAGGGCGGCGACCACGCCGCCCCGGTTCTCAGGGCTGGCCAGTCGCAGCGCTTGGAGCGTCGTCTCGACCTCCGAGTCGGACTTGCCCATCTTCTTGAGCAACCGGCGATAGTCGTCCGAAAATCTCGCTTGATCTCGATGCTCGTATCCAGTGCTGTGTCGGAACCTCAGTAAAATTGCAACCGCCCGGCGCATCAGCGGCTCGGCCTCCGCAAGACGGTTCGTATCCTGGAGCAGTAGGGCCAGGCAGTGAAGGTCTCGGGCGACGTCAGGATGTTCCGCGCCGAGGCTCTTTTCGTCGACCGCCAATGCGCGCCGCATCAGCGGCTCGGCCTCCGCAAGACGGTTCGTGTCCTGGAGTAGTTGAGCCAGGTTGTTGAGGGCGGTGGCGACAGTTGGATGTTCTGTCCCGAAGCTAATCTCGAAGATGGCGAGCTCTCGGCGCACCAATGGCTCGGCCTCCGCGAGACGGTTCGTGGCCTTGAGCAGTAGGGCCAAGTAGTGGAGATCCCGGGCGACGTTTGAATGTTCTGTCCCGAAGCTCTTCTCATCAATGGCGAGCGCCCGACGCATCAGCGGTTCGGCCTCCACGAGACGGTCCGTGTCCAGGAGCAGTTGGCCCAGAGTGTTGAGGTCTCGGGCGACGTTTGAATGTTCAGCTCCGAAGCTCTTCTCGTCGATGGCGAGCGCGCGCCGCACCAGCGGCTCGGCCTCCGCGAGACGATTCGTGTCCAGGAGCAGTAGGGCCAGGCTGTTGAGGGCGGCGGCGACCGTTGGATGCTCGTTCCCGAAGCTCTTCTCGTCGATGGCGAGCGCACGCCGCATCAGTGGCTCGGCTTCCGCGAGATGGTTCGTGTCCTGGAGCAGGATTGCCAGGCCGTTGAGATCGGCGGCAACGGTTGGGTGTTCGTTCCCGAAGGTCTTCTCGTCGATGGCGAGCACCCGTCGTAGCAGCGGCTCGGCCTCCGCGGGACGATTCGTGTCCTGGAGCAATAGGGCCAGATTGTTGAGGCAGTCGGCGACCCGTGGGTGCTCTGTGCCGAAACTCTTCTCAGCGATGGCGAGCGCGCGTCGCATCAGCGGCTCGGCCTCCGCGCGACGGTTTGTGGCGCTGAGCAGTCGGGCCAGGTTATCGAGGGCGATAGCGACTTTGGGAGATTCTGGTCCGAGCTTCTCAATGATGGCAAGTGCCCGTCGCATCAGCGGCTCAGCTTCCGCAAGCCGGTTGGTCTCTTGGAGCAGTTGGGCCAAGTCGTTGAGGGCTCGGGCGACGTTTGGATGTTCACTCCCGAGGTTTTTCTCGTTGATGGCGAGCGCGCGTCGCATCAGCGGCTCGGCCTCCGCGAGACGGCCCGTGACCTTGAGCAGGTAAGCCAGGTTGTTGAGATCCTGGGCGACGTTGGGATGCTCAGCTCCGAAACTTTTCTCATCAATGGCAAGTGCCCGTCGCATCAGCGGCTCGGCCTCGGTCCATTCCGCCAACAGACAGAAGGAGATTCCGAGCCAGCTCAGTAGAACGGTGTCATCTTCGTGGAGGACGAGCGCTTTACGGAAGCTCTCAATAGCGAGTCTGTACTTCGCCTGCTCGTATTGGGAGGCACCCAGGTAGCGGAGCTTCTCGGCGAAATCTTTTTCCTCCTTTTCAATGGCCCCGCTCAGGAGTGCTTCGGCCGTGGCGTACTGACCTTCCAGATAAGCAGAGATTCCTTTGTCCTTGGGATCTTGAGTCTCGGCGAAGGAGTGGATCGCTGCCTCCAACTGGTCTGTGGTGAGGCCGCGCCGAATAGCCTCTTCGATGAGGGCTTGCTTTCGATCCTTCGCTGCCTGCTCGCCGGTGCGCCCCGCTGTTTTCGGAGCATCACGAGCGGCCGCGGCGATCTGGCGGAACGTGCTTCGTTTCATGAGCACGACTTCGGCGGAACTGGAGGGCTCGGGGATATTGATCTGGTAATTGACGAGAAACCATTCGTCGGTCTTTTTGGGGCTCGCGACCAGTTGAATCTCGATCTGCCTGCCGGTCGGATGCTCGGGCGGCAGGTCGAGCTCGGCGGCTCCGGCCTGGTTGGTCTTTGTGGACTCGACGCCTTGATAGGCGAAGGTGAAGCCGGAGAGCAGGTGCTTCTCGTTGTCGCGCACTACCAGCAGGATGCGTGTTCCGGCCGTGGCCGGCAGGGTGGCCGTGATGAGGAGGGCAATGAGAACTCCAAGCGCTCGGCGAATCACCGTTCCCCCAACGTGATCGAGAAATTGGTTGTGCCGGCGTAGCAGAAGACATCTTGCGGAACCGAACCTTTGCGCTCGACGCGCAGTCCTACCCGGTTGCCCCGCGGTGCAGAGAGTTTCAGGTCGAAGCGGCCATCCGGACCCGTGATCGTTCCTTCGCCACCATCCTGGGGAGAGACTCGAATTCCTGCCAGACCTTTGTTTTGTCCGTCGACGACCCAGCCCCCAATTGAAGTCTCGGGTGGTTTCAGGCGGATCGTGACCCTCGGGTTCCGATCCGCGCCGAGCGGCAGGTCGGCGCTGTTCCCTTGCCACTCCTTGTGCTCGGCCCAAAGAGTGACATGGCCGTCAGCGGGGACCTTCGCGGCCGGAATCTGGATCTCCCACCAGCCGTCGGGGAGGAGATGTGGCTCGTTTCCGGCCGAGGCGCGGATCTTGGAGCCGTCGACGGGTTGGCCTTGCGGGTCGAGCACCTGGACACGGACTTCGTACATCTCCGGCTTGGCCGGCGGGCGGCGCCAGAGCCAGACGCCCAGCGCGAGGGCCGCGAGCAGGAGCGCGAGGGGGACGCCCCAAGTCCTCCAATTTCTGGCGGCGGGCGTTCCGGCCGGCTTGGTGCCCGTGATCCCCCAGGCCAGACGGGCGAGGGCCTCTTCGGTCAGGCCTTCGCGCAGATCCACCCAAGTGTAGGCTTCAAGGAAGAGGTTGAGCTGCGGGGAGTCCGGGCAGCCGGGCAGCAGGACGGGGATGACCGGGACCTTCTCGCGTCTCGATTTCGCGATGAAGGCGCGCATCTCCGGCTCCTGCCAGGCGCCCAGGCCCTCCGCTCCGACGAAGACGGCGACGGCTCGCGATGCTTGAATGGCTTTCTCGAGCCCTTCCTGCCAGGGGAAGCCCGGTTGCAGTTCCTCTTTGTCCAGCCAGACGCGCAGGCCCCGGGCGCGGAGCCGGTTGCCGATCTCTTCGACCTGCGGGTTGTCGCGGCTGTTGTGGCTCAGGAAGACGTCGAAATCGGCCGGCATCTCTCCCTCTCGCGCAGCATGGCGTTGGAACACCACCATTCTATCGCACTTGAGGAGATCCGCACGAGCGCAGCCGTGCTCCGCGTTGGCCGCCGGGGGCGTGCCCGCAAGCGACCTGTGGCCGCGTCCACCGCAGCCGACCATTCCCTTTTCGGAGAAGGAGTGAAGGCTCCCCGCCAGTAATTTCAGGCAAATCGTTCAGGCAAATCGTTCAGGCAAGCTATACTGAAAGCATCATGAGCCGCTCCAAAGCCCTCCTGGGTACCCTCCTCGCGCTCGCTGCCTTCCTGGCGCCGGCCGGCGCCGCCCAGGCGAAGACGCTCCGTTTCGCCGGCTACGACTGGGTGGTGAAGTCCGGGGACGATCTGGGGCCAGGACCGTGCAACTGGAGCGCGGCGAATGCGTGGGTGGACGGCAACGGCTGGCTCCATCTGAAGCTCACCCAGCAAGGCGGCACCTGGTACGCCGCCGAGATCGAATCGGTCAAGCGGTTCGCCTTCGGGCGCTTCCAACTCTACGTCATCGGGCAGATCGACAAGCTGGATCAGAACGTCGTCCTCGGCCTGTTCAACTACCCGACGCCGGACGTCGGAGTCGATGGAACGAACGAGATCGACATCGAGATCGCGCGCTGGGGCACGCCCACCTGGCCGAACCTCAACTACACCGTCTGGCCCACCCGCGCCGGAGTGACCCCCAACGCGAAGACCTATTTCTTCTCCTTGAACGGCACCTACACCACCCAGAGATTCACTTGGCGCAGCGCAAGCATCCTCTTCCAGAGCCTCTACGGCCACCGCAACGACGACCGGAACGAGATCGCCCGCTGGAATTTCGCGCCGCATGCTCCCGCGCAGGCGATCCCGCAAAAGCCGCTGCCCCTCCACCTCAACCTCTGGCTCTTCGACGGCAAACCGCCGGCCGACGGCAAGCCGGTCGAGATCGTGGTCAAGAGCTTCTCCTATAAGCCGCTGTAGGAGAGGTTCCGCGGGTCAGCGCGTCAGCGGATGCTCCGCACGGTCTGGTTGTGGTTGGCGGTGATCCGCGGCTGGGTTGTGCTCCTCACCACGGTCTGATTGTGCTGATACGAGATGCCCGGCGTCGGGCGGACCACGGTCTGGTTGTGGTTGGGCGAAAGGCCGGGCTCGAAGAAGGTCTGAAAGGTCATGGGGCAGACTCCGTAAAGCTCAAGGTTCGTTGGCTGAGGGCGGCGACCACGCCGCCCGGTGCTGAGAAAACGTTGGTGGGAGTCGAATGCCCTCAGGGCTGGGCGGAGGATTCTTCCCCCCTGGGAGGGGGAGGGTTGAAGCAGGGGGGGTAGGAGGGGGGCGATTCGAGGCCAACCTGGGGCGTTGCCCCAGGCTGAGGAAGCCCGGGCCTTCGGCCCTTGCGACCGCCCCCGCCGGCTGCTCATCCCAGGGGATCGACCTTCTCGGTCCCAGGTCCGACTCTCGGGGTCGAGCGCTCGACTGTCACTGCCATACGCCCGACCGTCACCGTCGCGCGCCCGACTGTCACTGCCATACGCCCGGCTGTCACTGCCGTACGCACGACTCTCACTGCCGCACGCCCGACTGTCACTGCCGCGCGTCCGACCGTCACTGCCGCACGCCCGACTGTCACTGTCGTGCGCACGACTGTCACTGCCGCACGCACGGCGGTCACTGTCGTACGCACGACCATCACGGTCGCACGTTCGACTGTCACGGTCGTACGCACGACTGTCGTGGTCGCACGCACGACCGTCACGGTCGCAGGTCAGGCGGCGACGGCCAGCAGGCCGGCGGCGCTTTCGCGGCAGATGGCGGTGTGGGGGTGGGCGGGGCCGAGGGTGCGCTCGAAGATGTCGAGGGCTCGCCCGTAGAGGGCGGCGGCTTCGTCGAGACGGGCGGTGTCGTGGGCGGCGGCGAGGAGGGTGGCGAGGTTGTGGAGGGTGAGGCCGAGGTCGGGGTGGTCGGGGCCGAGGACGGTCTCCTTGATCTCCGCGGCTCGCCGGTAGAGACGCTCGGCCTCGGCGGTGTCGCCGTGCGTCTGGCGGATGGCGGCGAGGTTGTTCAGGTTGACGGCGATCTCGTAGTGGTCCGGACCGTAGACGCGCTCGAAGATGGCAATCGCCTGGACGTAGAGGTCCTCGGCTTCGTCGTACTTCCCCTGGGCATCGAGGAGCGCGGCGAGCGCGGCTTTGTCGGCGGCGGTGTCGGGATGGTCGGAGCCAAGGGCTTTCTCGCGGATCTCGACCGAGCGTCTGGCGAAGGGCTCGCCGCGTTGCGCGTTCTCGGCGCCGCCCCGGGCGTGCTCCAGGCCGCCCAAGTTGTGCCAGAGGCTGGCGGTCTCGAGATGATCTTCTCCGTAGGCTTTTTCGATCAGCGCGAGAGACCGGCGGTAGAGCGGCTCGGCTTCGTCGTAGCGCCCCTGGAACTTGTGCAGGATGCCGAGGCCGTTGAGCAGGCTGGCCATCTGGATGTCGTCCGATCCGAAGGTCTGCTCGGTCAGCGCGAGGGCGCGGCGGAAGAGGTCTTCGGCTTCGAGGTGTTGTCCCTGGCCGCGTTTCAGGTTGGCAAGCAGGCCGAGGGATTGGGTTTCCAGGCGGGCGCGGATCGCGCCATCATCTCCGGCATCTCCGGCATCGCGCAGTCCTTCCAGGATGCCGAGGGCGCGGACGATGGAGGCTTCGGCGGTGGCGAGGTGGCCGAGGTCTTCCTGGATGCGCGCCAGCGCCAGCAGTACGTTGGCGACGTCGAGCTGGCTGGCGTCCTCGCGTTCGAGGATCTCGATGGAACGCAGGGCGAGCGGCGCCGCTTCCGCCGGACGTCCGGCGGCGCGGAGGTCCATGGCTTCGAGGTGGAGCCGGCAGGCGGTCTCGATGGCATGTTGCCGGTCGTCCAGGCGGAGAGTTGCGTCGCTCGCCATGGTGTTCGTCTCAGCGGATGGACCGCACGAGGGTCTGGTTGTGCTGGAGCTGCTCGCCCGGAGAGAGCGGGATGATGGTCTGATTGTGATTCACGGTCACGCGATCAGGATGAGTGGTGGCAAGCATGGGGTATGACTCCAGAAGCTCAGGCTTCGGTGGTGACGAGGTGGCGAGAGCGCCGCCCGACGTTGCAGAAACGCCGGGCGGCGCGGATTCCTCTCACTGCCGAACCGCTGATCCGCCGCTTATCCTCCAGTGACCGCGCTCGACAGCGGCGTCTCGTGCACTTCCACCGGGGCGGCTTCGAGCTTGCCGCGGACGGCGAGGCCCTTGACCACGTGTTGCGCCGAGAGCACCGCTCCTTCCTGCCAGCCGGGCAGGTAGGAGATCTGGTCGCCGCAGACCCAGAAGCGCTTGTCGGGCCGCAGCAGCCGCTGGTAGGCGTTCTTCTGCTCCAGGCTGTTCGTCCAATCCGCCCAGCCGCCTTCGACATGGGGCACCAGGTGCCAGGCGATCGATAGTCCGGCGCGGCGGTAGAGGCGCTCGGCCTCCGCGTTGGCTCAGGCACGCTCGCCGAAATGGATCTTCACCCCTTGGGGCAGCTTTGCCTGAATGGCAGCGACAGTCTCGTGTATACCGGCCTGGAGACCCTTCTGCAACGCAGGACTCGTGCGAGCCAGAGCCGCGACGGTGGCTATGGACCGCAACTCGCTGGCCCACTCGGGGTGCTTGCCGTTCACAGTCATCCAGTTGATGAACTCGCCCAAACGGTTGTCCTCGACAGGTCCGGGGCCCTTCATCCACCACCAAGGGTCGTAAAGAACTGGAATATCGAAGCAGTATTCCTGGCCGTCGATCGTTACGCAGAATCGCAGCATGATAGGGATCCTCGATTTGATGATCGCGAGTATTTTCGTGAGCATCTAACAATTAGGCTCCCTGGGGTGACAAGAAGTTACGGCCATTCAACGGGCGGTGACGGGCGAAGGCGCCCTTTCAGTGCTCAGGTTTCTACGGCACTGTGGGCGCCGGCAGCGGGATCAGCACGCTCGGTGTCGCGGCCGGATCGGCGAGGCGGAGGTAGAAGTAGCCGATGCCGGCGAGGCCAAGCATGAGGCCGGGGACTTCGGCGCTGCCGAAGGTGCCGCAGGGCCAGGGGAGGCGCTGCGCGGCGCAGGTTTCGATCTCGTGCAGGGCGATCTCCTCGGCGCGGCGGCGCCATTCCGGCCGGCCGAGGATCTGCGCTCCGTAGATCAGCGTTTCGCTGTTGCCGGTGCGGCCGTGGCAGAGGGAGTCGTTGGTCTGGCTCATCTCGCTGCCGCCGCGGAGGTTCACGAGAGTGGTGGCGACGGCGATTTCGGCTTCGCTGCGGTAGGTTGTGTCGCCGGTCAGCTCCCAGGCGCGCAGGCGGGCGAGGCCGAGGCCGGCGGCGCCGTGGCACCAGGCGGTCATGAAGGCCGGCGCGTCGGTGGCCGGTATGCCGGACATTTCGGGATCGCGCAGGTCGGGCCAGTTGCCGGCGGTGGCGTCGAACCAGTGGCGCTCGTAGGCGAAGGCACGCTCGGCGGCTTCGCAGAAGCGGCTCTCGCCGGTGGCGTGGTGAAGCTCCAGAAGCGCCCAGGCGATGCCGCCCGCGCCGTGCGAGAAGCCGAGCAGATTCCCTTTCTGCTTGACGCCCGGCATGCCGTACTCGCCCCACGACCAGCCGAAATCTTCCCGGGAGGCGGTGGCGATCAGCCGGTCGCCGAGCGGCACCGCCGCGTCGGGCATGGCGGCGCGGAGGAGCAGGGGGATCGCTCCCGCGCAGCCGGCCAGGAGATCGAAGTTGCGCGCGCTGTCGGTCGCGGCGGCTTCGGCGAGGAGCGCGCGGGCGGGTGCGCGCAGGGAGTCTTCGCCGAGAAGATCGGCGATCTGGAGCGCCGCGTCGGCGAGGCCGGTCCAGCCGCTGTAGGCGCCGATGCGGGCGGGCGGCGCGACCTCCGCCGTGCCATGCTCCAGGGCGTGATGGATCGCGCCGAGAGCGGTGCGGCGGAACGCGCGTTCGCCGGTCGCGGTGTGGAGATAGGCGAGGAAGAGGGCGATGCCGCTGGTGCCGCTGTAGAGCTCGCCGCCGTAGGCGCGGTGCACGTTGCGCCAGCGCCCGCCGAGATTCTCCATCGAGAAGCCGATCCAGTTGCAGACGCCGCCGCCCCACAGCGCATCGCGGCAGATCCGCGCGCCGAGCGAGGCCGCGGTCTCCAGGAAGCGATCCCGGTGCTCGGACGGCGGATCGGATGCGGCGACCGGTTGCGGATCGGTCATGACCATGCGGGTGCCTCGTAGCAGTCCAGCGAGCCGGCGTTCAGGTGGAAGCGGTCGGGGTCGGTGTTCTGGGCGGCGGCCAGGCGGCGCAGCTCGTCGAGGCGCGAGGCGGTCTCCTGATCGCCGCGCAGATAGCAGCTCCAGCAGGCTTCCGCGAGCAGGCGGCTGCGGTGCTGGCCGAAGCTCTCGCCGTTGCCGGGATCTTCGGCGACGCCGATGCCGGGAGCGAGGCGCCAGGTGAAGAACGGCACCTCGGGACCGAGATGCGGACGCACCGCGGCGTGGACCTCCTGGAGCAGGTCGGCGACGAAGGGGAACAGGCGCTTGGCGAGATAGACCACCGCCACGTCGGTGCGGTCATACTGGGTGGGCATCACCGAGCACTTGAAGCGGAACGGCACCTGGAAGGCGTTGAGCCGCGTCGACAGCGCGCGCACCAGCTCGGGCGCGCCGGCGAGGCCGACGTTCCAGTAGAAGCGCACCAAGCCGAGCGCGAAGCTCTCGTCCTCGGGCGTCTCGCCGAAGCAGTAGTAGAAGCCGGGCTGGAGCGAGATCGATTCGCGGGGATAGAAGATGCTGATCTGCGCGCCTGCCCGCGGCCGCGCGCCGGGGCCGTCCTTGCTCAGGAACTGGCCGGGCCAGAGCGAGCGCGAGGAATTGCCGCGCTGCGCGGTGATCTGGCCGCCGGAATGGATCTGCCCGATCGTCCAGCCATGCTCCCAGCGGTCGCGCGAGGTGTTGGCGGCGGAGAGGACGTCGGAGAGCGCGGGATCGACGACGTACTCTTCGCGTTCTTCGCCGTCGAGCGTGGGAGGCAGGGGCGGCTTGAACGGCCGGCTGTAGACGTAGCGGTAGAGGGCGCCGGTGAGCAGCTCGACGAGCGGAATTTTCGGGGTGCCATTGGCGCCGTTGGCTCCCGCGGGCATCTGCAACGGTCCCGGGGCCGCTTCCGGCTGGACGGTGAATTTGCGGCCGGCGAAGGTCAGCTCATGCGGCGCCTCGATGCGGATCGCGGCGAGGACCTCGGCGAGGGATTCGTGCCAGGCGGTCATTGGGGGGGCCTCACAATCCCACCATCTGGCTCACCGCCACCGCCGGATCGCGCAAAATGTTCATGCTCATCTGGAGCTGGCAGAGCGCCTGTGGGGTGATCTGCGGCGATTGCTGGATTCCTTCGTAGGCGGTCTGCACCATGCGCGCCGCGGCGCAGGCCATGCAGCGCTCCAGGTAGCGCCGGGAGGAGCCGCGGCCGAAGCCGCGCGCCGCGGCGTAGCGGGTCCAGAAGGCGGCGAGGGCCACCTGCATGTCCTCGGTGCGGAAGCGCGAGGCGGCCGCGGCTTGGTCGAGCGAGATGCCGGGACCGAGCGGGAGCGAGAAGATCCAGAAGCTCAGGTACGCCTGCAGGATCGCTCCGGTGTCCCAGCATTCGTCGCCGAGGTCGGCCATCTCCCAGTCGATGATCCGGATGTCGAGCGGATCCTCCGGCTTCTCGCGGTAGAGCAGAAGATTTTCCCATTTGATGTCGCCGTGGATGAGGGCGCGGAAGGCCCAGGAGCGCTTGAGCGCGTCGAGCGCGTTGGTGAGGCCGGGATAGTCGCGCAGGATCTGCAGCAGTTGCGCGTTGCCCTGGCTCATCTGGCTCAGGTACTGCGGCTGCGTTTCGTGGATCGAAAGGATCCACGGCAGCTTCTTCTCGAAGAGTTGCAGCTCTTCGAGAGCGGGGAAGAACAGCTCCACCTGGCGGTGATAGGAGCCCAGCTTGTCGCCTTGCAGCTCGGCGATCTCGCGCGGGAAATAGCCCATGCGCTGATGGTGCTCCCAGAGGTTCTCGGCGTCGGGGAGCATTTCGAGCACCAGGACGGTCGCCGCCGGGTCCCAGTGGTGGCACTTGGGGAGCAGCGCGGCCATGGCGCCGAAACGGGGATTGCGCGCCGCCATCTCGTAGCACTTCGCCTCGCGTTCGAGGGTCAGCGTGTACGCCTGGGTGCGGGTGCGCACCTGCTTGATGAAAAAGCCGGGCGAGCGGCGGCGGATGACCTTGAGGTTGTAGTTGCGGCTCGACTGCTCGCAGACCATGAAATCGCCGGCGACCACCGACGGAAGGGTCAGCAGCCGGCGCTCGGCGAGGTAGTGGACGACGTTGTCGGGTTGCACCAGCATTGTCTGATGACCGTGGATGACCGTGACCTGCGACCCGGACGGCCCGGCCCCGCGTTGCCGCGGAGCCGTGCCGCCGGATCACCGGATCAGCTTACATCAGGTGGACGATCCACCCTTATCGGCTCCCGGCGCGCTGTCCGCGCCGCCGCCCGCGCCGCCTCCGCTCGGGACCGCACCTCCTTCCTTGTCGCCACCGCCCCCTCCTCCCCCTCCGCCACCGGCGGGAGCGTCCTCATGAGTGACACCGCCGCCGCCGCCCGCGCCGCAGGCGGCCGACTGGGGTCCGCCGCCGCACGCGGGTCCGCCGGATGCGACGCAGACGATGCCGCAGGTGTGTTGCGGTCCGAACGTCACATGGCAGGCCGGTCCGCAGGTCTGCACACCGCCGCACTGGGTGTGGGGCCCGCAGGTGATCAGACAGGTCTGTCCGCAGGTCTGCACACCACCGCAGTGGGTGTGCGGTCCGCAGGTGATCTGGCAGGTCTGGCCGCAGGTGTGAACGCCGCCGCAGTGGGTGTGCGGTCCGCAGGTGATCTGGCAGGTCTGGCCACAGGTGTGGACACCGCCGCAGTGGGTCTGCGGTCCATGGGTGATGGGGCAGTCACCGCAGGTCTGGACGCCGCCGCATTGCGTGTGAGGTCCAACCGAGACCGGGCAGCCGGCGCAGGTGTGGACGCCGCCGCAGTGGGTCACCGGACCCAGGGAGACGGGGATCGCCGCGGCTTCATGCTGCACGCCGCCGCCGCCGGGAACGCCGCCCTGTCCACAGGCGTTGGTCACACCGGGAATCGTGATCGGGCACCCGGGGCCGCCGCCGGACACGGCGCAGATCGGGCTGCAGGTCTGGAATTGGGTGACCTGACAGACCACGGCGCACGATTGAACGCCGCCGCACTGTGTGTGGCCGCCGCAGGTGACCAGACAGGTGCCGCCGCAGGACTGGACGCCGCCGCAGTGGGTCACCGGTCCGCAGGAGATCAGGCAGGTCTGGCAGGTGGCGCCGCAGGTGTGGACACCGCCGCAGATCGTCGGGTGGCCGCAGGTGGGCAGGCAGGTGCCGCCGCAGGTCTGGATGCCGCCGCAGACCGTGTGTCCACCGCAGGTGAGATGCGGGATGCAGGTGTGAGCGCAGGTGTGGGCACAGGTGTGGACCTCGGCGCAGTGGGTCGCCGGGCCGCAACTGATCATGCAGGTGGGCAGGCAGGTGCCGCCGCAGGTGTGGATGCCGCCGCAGATGGTGTTCCCGCCGACTGTGATGTGAACGCAGGCGGGGCCGACGTGGGTGGCGCAGACGATACAGACCGACACGGCCGTGATGTTGCCGCCGGCGGGAGGGCAGCCGCCGCAGGTGTGGATGCCGCCACAGTTTGTGGGGCCTCCTGCGGTGGGTGGACCTCCCTGGCAGAGGTCCTGGGTGAGAGGACCCTGCATGAACTGGGTAAACGGATTCACGATTTTCATCCCCTATCAGAAGTTACGGTTGGCCGAGACTCGTTGAGGGACGGAGGAATGGAAAGCTCGTGATGATCGAGGCCGCAGGGCGGCGACCGGCCGGAGGACGGCGGCCCTTGATGCCGCAGGGAAACGAGAGAGATATTCGGATGCGTCATTGGCTGTCGCAACGTCGACGATCCTGCTCTCTCTAAAGCCTATCTGGCGGTTCGCCGCCGCGTCAACGCCTCTCTAAGTCTGTCTAATACTTGTCACCCGTTCCGGCGTCGAAAGAGAGTGAGCCTTCCGTTCCGCATCGGGCGGACGGATCGGTGGAGTCAGTCACTCAATCGACGAGGAACCCATCATGTTTTTACCCAAAGCGACGCTCGCGGCCCTCATCGCGCTCCCCTTGGCCCTCCTGGGGGAGGGCCGGGCGGCGGCGGTGGACGGTCGTATCGAGCAGACCATTCGCAGCTCTCGTTTCATCTTCACGGGGACGTTCGAGACGCTCGGCGCCTCCAACCTGTCCCTCCTGCCGGCCTCGGAGCAGACCGCTCTCGTGCGGGTGCGCGAGGTGATCGATCAGCCGCCGGCTTTCGGTCCCATCCGCGGCGCCCTGGTGACCGTGCAGCTCGCCAGCCCGGCGGTGGCGGGCGGCCAGGCGATCTTCTTCACCAACGGCATGCTGTACGGCGAGCACCTGGCGGTGAGCGAGGTCGGCCGCGATCCCATCCAGCCGGGAGTCGCCGAGGCCCCGGCCGTCGGCCAACTGCGCAAGGACGTCGCCGTGGTGCGCCGCCGCGAGGCCGACGAAGCGCTGGCGACCCGCCTGGCGAGCGCTGTCGCCGTCGTCTCCGGACGGATCGGCTCGATGCGGGCGGCGCGGGCGGCGGAGCGCGGCGAAGAGCCCGGAGGCGAGCATTCCGCCTCCTGGGTCTACGCCAACCTGACGGTCGACGCCACGCTCAAGGGGAAGCCGGCCGCGGGCGTCTATTTCGCCGCGGACGCCGATCCATTCTGGGCCCTGGCGCCCAAGCTCGCGCCCGGCCAGGAAGGGATCTTCCTGCTCCAGCGTCCGGTCGACGGCGACGTGCCGGCCGGCGCCTATGTCGTGGTCAATCCGCTCGACGTGCTCACCAAAGACCAATTCGCCCGCGTCCGCGGGCTTCTCAAGTAGCCCGTGCGGAGAATTGATATGAGATCTCTACGCTCTCTCGCGCTCCTCGCTCTCGTCGCCATTCCGGCTCTGCCCGCGGCGGCGCAGCAGGTCACCGTGGTCGACATGATCCCCAATGCGCTGAGCTCCGAATTCAACAACGACAGCGAGCCGAATCTCGCGATCGATCCGGCTGCTCCGTCGAACATGGCGGCCTCGGCGTTCACCCCCGATCCGAGCCCGGCTGCCGCGGGAATGGGCTCGATCTACCTGTCGACGAACGGCGGCACGGTCTGGACCCTCAAGCCCGTGCTCCCCGTTCCCAGCGGCTTCTGCGCCTTCGCCTTCTGTGACATCACCCTGCGCTTCGCCGGCACCTCGGGGCGGCTGTACCTGAGCACCCTGACCGCCGACGCCACCAAGGACATCACCTACCAGGTCAACCGGTTCGACAACATTTTCTCCGGACCGGCGGCGCCGATGCAGGTCAACAAGCTCGACGGCGTGGCCCCCAACGCTCCGGACCAGCCCTACATCCAGGCGACCACCGTGCTGGGCGGCGACGGCGTGGGCCAGGACCGGATCTTCGTCGGCCTCAACGATGCGCGCAGCGGGATCGCTCCGCGGACCGCCAGCGTCGACGTCAACCTCAACGCCGCGGGGTCGTCCGTCCCCTATGCCCCGAAGCAGATCGAAGTGGCGATGCCGCCGGCGTCGCCGGGCCGCGACGGCTCGTCGGTGCGCACGGCGATCCATTCGAGCGGCGTCATCTACGCCGCGTTCTACAGCGCGCTGTCCAACAGCTCGGCCAACATCATCGTCGTCCGCGACAATCATTGGGGGACGGGCTCGCCGCCGTTCAGCGATCTCAAGACCGGCGCGACGGCGGGGGTCGCCGTGCAGGGCTCGATGCCGGTGCCCTATTCCGCGAACGAGGTTTTCCTGGGCGGCCAGCGGGTCGGCAGATCGCAGATCTCGATCGCGGTCGATCCGAACGACGCGCAGAGCGTCTGGGTGGCCTGGGGGGACGCGAGCGGCACGGTCATCACCCTGCACCTGCGCCATTCCGCCGACGGCGGCGCGACCTGGAGCCCCGCCGATCTGCGGACGGTCCCTGTCGCGACCAATCCGGCGGTGGCGGTCAACAGCGTCGGCCAGGTCGGCTTCCTCTACCAACAGCTCAATCCGGCCGGCGCCTGGTTCACCCAGGTCGATCTGTCGAGCGACGGATTCGCCACTCCGCCCAGCACGCTCCTGCTGTCCACGGCGCTCAACGACTCGGGCTTCGGCAGCCACAACCAGATCGGCGACTACGATCACATGATGGCGGTGGGCAAGGATTTCTTCGGCGTCTTCTCGGCCGACAACAATCCCAGCAAGTCCAACTTTCCGAACGTGAACACGCTGATTTTTCAACGCGAGAACAACGCCGGCACCTTGTACGCGGACGCCAGCCACACGTTCACGGTGCAGACCTCGGTGGACCCGTTCTTCTTCCATATCGCCATGGTGGCCCCGGAGAACGACTTTTTCGTCCGCGACTGGACCGACGGCAGCGGCCACGATCCCGGCCTGGAGCCGTCGACGCATTCGGTGTTCTACACCACGAGCGACGTGTGGAACGAGCTCGCGAACGTCTCGGGAAGCCCGGCGACCACGAGCGCTCCGGCGCACACCGATCCGCAACCCGGACCGAACTTCGCCTTCGTGCGCGTCGGCCGCAAGGCGCCGGCTCCGGGAGCGGCGGACGTCCCGGTCACCGCGCATTTCCTCTACTCCGACTTCGGCGTCGGCATGCCGTATGTGGACGCCGGAGGCGGCGTCGCGCCGGTCCTGACCTTCCAGGCCGCCGACACGGAGCTCATCCTGCCCGACGGCCAGGGCTACGCCTGGACCCTGCCGGCGGTGCACTCCTCGCACGTCTGCATGGCGGCCGAGATCGAAGCACCGTCCGATCCGTTCGCCAAGCCGGACCTGAGCAACAACGTGCCCGGCTGGCCGACGCTCGACACCGCGGTCCTCTACGACAACAACAAGGCGCAGCGCAACATCATCTATCCGGCGATGAAGTCGGCGAGCACCGGGCACTATTACGCGCTGGTGCGCAACGCCGCCAACGTGCCGCGCAGCGTCTGTCTGCGGGCGGATACCCCGGCGGACTCGCTGAGCCGGCTCGGCACGGTGCAGGTCGACGCCTGCGGCCTCGCGGCGACGGCCTACCGCTCCGGCTCCACCATCTGCCTCGCCGGCATGGCGGCCGGAGAGGTGCGGGCGCTGCGGGTCACGATCACGCCGCCCGCCGCGTTCTCGGGGCAGGAGCCGGCGCTCGACTTCACCGAGGTGACGGTCCCCGGCGCCACCGGCAAGCCGCGCGACGGCTTCGCCTTCTCGCCGCTGGTCACCACCGTCGAAACCGCCGCGCGCGGCAACCTGGTCTTCCAGGCCGCCGTCTTCGGCCGCCTGGCCGCGCTCTACAACGATCCGACGGCAGCCGCTTTCGCCGCGATGACCCGCAACCTCCTCCAGAGCTCGACGATCTCGGCGGCGCAATACGCCGCCTTCGTCCAACAGGAGGGACCGTACCTCTCGCGGCTCACCGCGCTGGTGCCGCGCTCGACCTCGACCTGCGCTCCCTCTCCCTACGGCGACCTGGACCGCCTGACGGGAGTTCTTTCGGGAGGTGATCCGAACGCCATCGCGCCGGCTCATTCCGACTATCTGAACACCCTCGACATCGCCATCACCCTCTCCCAGATCGCCGTCAACGGTCCGGGCCAGTAAATTGCATGCCCAGGACCGGTGCGGCGGAGCAGATTAGGAGTATGCTTGCCGCACTTTTCCTGGGAGATCCCCATGAGACGGACCCATTGGGCCGCACCGGTCTTGGTCGTCGTGTTTTCGCTGTCCGCTTTTCTGGCCGGTGGAGGGGGGAGCTCGGAGGCGGGGACCCTGGCCATCCGGCCGGTCGTCCAGAAGGCGAACGTCTGGTGCTGGGCCGCCGTCGGGGAAATGGTCTTCGATTACTTTCACGTGCCGAGCGTCAGCCCGGCCGGCCGCTACCAATGCGGCATCGTGGGAGTGCTGGCGGCCGGCGCGCAGTGGAAGGCATGCGCGTATCGTTGCGAAAGCTGCGCGATGCCGGCCGGCAACGCGGCTACCATCGTCGACATGATCAAGGAGTATCCGCGCAAGGTCGCCGAAGCCACCGGCAAGCAGGTGATCGGCCTGCGGGCGGCCTACCAGTCCTGGCCTCTCTCGGCGCGGGAGCTGATGGCGGCCATCGATCACCAGACTCCGATCATCGCCGAAGTCGCGCCCACCAGTCTCACACCCGGAGCGGCCATCTCCCGGCATGTCGTCCTGCTCGTCGGCTACCGGGAGAAGAACGGGGCGATGGAGATCAACGTCAACGATCCGTTTCCATTCACCGGCTGGTCCGACAACCCCTACGTCCGGGCGGGAGGCCATCCGGGCGGGGACGGCAGCTACTGGATCGAATACGCGGCGTTCTGGAAGTGGCTGAACTGGGCCAAGAGCTACGTCGTCGAGCCGACGGGCGTCGTCCGCTTCACCGGTGGCAGGAGCTGCTGCACGCACCTGAAAAAGTGCGGCCCGTTCCTGGACCGCGCCGCGCGCCCCCTGGGCTCGCCGTGCAGTTGCCAGGCTGGAGATCCGTCTCCGTCCGGGCGGGTCTGCAGCTAGCCCTGGTCCGGGCGCCGACCCAAAGTAGTGGAGGGGCTTGCCCCCTCCGGGGGAGGAAGTCCAGGGCCGCGCTTCAGCGGCGAAGGATCTGGACGAGTCGGTCGATGACTTCGTCCAATTTGTGGGCTGTGATCGAGCCCGCCTGATAAAGGACGATCGCCTGATCGGCCGTGAACAGCCGATTGGGCCGGATGTTACTGGCCTGCTTCAGGCTTCCGCTGGAAAAGTCCTTCAGCTCCAGGGAGACCGAGTCACGGTCTCTGCTCATCTGACTGGTGATCTGGCAGAGGATCACATCCTCTCCGTCAAGCGGGCTGAGCACAAGGGCCGGCCGTCTTTTTGCTTCCTGGAGATTCGAGAACGGGAATGGAACGACAACCACGTCACCCCTCACAAATCGCGCCAAGCCTCGTCCTCCTCGGGTCCGAGCCAGTCTTTCGCGAGGGCTGATTCGCTCGCGAGAGCGAGATCGAGGCTCCCTTCGAAGGGCGCCTTCTGCAAGAGCCTGACGAATCCCAGGATCTCGTCGAGGAGCGGCTCGGGCGCCTGTTCAATCTCGGTCAGGACCAGCTCTCTCTTGGTCATGCTGCGTCTCCTCTGAATCTCAATCCTACCGCAAGTCGCTTGAGACGTCGGCGAATGGTTTGGGTTCGCCCTTACCCCTCCCCCTGCCGGTACAGCACCGCCGTCAGATCCCGCACCAGGTTCTCGTTCGACAGGTGCGGCAGATCGAGATCCAGGCGTTGGCGGTACCAGGTCCCCACGTCTTCCATCAGGTCGTAGCGCGCGCTGTCGTCGAGGCGGTCGGCGCGTTGGCAGAGGGTGAGGAGGAATTCGCGCTCTTCGAGGGTGACGCGCTGGCGGATGCGGCGCTGGAGGGCGGGGACGCGGAGGTCGTTGAAGCGGCGGTCGAGGCGGATGTCGCCTTCCGGGCGGAGCGGGATGCGCTCCTGGATGACCAGGGTGTCGGCGAGGATGTCGCCGAGACGGCGGTGGTCGCGGTCGAGGAGGGAGACGAGGCCGCCGAGGCCGTAGAAGAGGGGGAGGAAGTCGAGGGCGCGGACGACGTTCCTCACGAACGACTGCTCCAGGGTGATCGGGAGGCCGCGGCCGTCGACGACGCGCAGGCGGTTCAGCCGCTTGCCGGGGGTGCGGCCCTGCGAGCGCACCTCGAAAAAGATCGGATAGCCGACGCTGATCGCGAAGCTGCCGGTGATGAAGAGGAGCTGCGAGACGCCGCGCGGGAGGAGGGCCTTGGTGGCGATGCCGAGGAGGAGGGTTAGAGCCAGCGTGATCGCGAAATCGAGGGCGAGGGCGAGGAAGCGGCTGCCCAGGCCGGCCGGGGTGAGCCGGATCTGCACGTGCTCCGGGGTGAGGATGCGGCGCTCGGCGCGGCCGTTCATGTCGGATCGATCCCCTGGTCTCGCCGCGGCAGGAAGAGATAGGCGAGCAGCGCGAGGTGCAGGATCACGGCGACGGCGATCTTCAGGGGATAGGGCACGGTCTTCGCCGAGAACTGCGAGAACGAGCCTTCGATGAGGCCGGCGAGGACGAGCACCACCATGACGCCGACCATCATCCGCCAGACGGCAGGGAAGACGCGGCGCAGAGCGGCGCCGCGCGACAGCTCGCCGGGCAGGAAGAGCGCGCGGCCCGCCACCAGGCCCGCGGCGCCGGAGAAGACGATGGCCGGCAGCTCGAGCGCGCCGTGCGGTCCCACCCAGGCGAGGAAGAAGACGGTGACGCCGTCCATCAAGTAGGTGGCGGCGACGGCGCCGAGGATGATGCCGTTGTAGAAGAGGATCCACACGCCGCCGAGGAGCGACAGCGCGGCGAGGCTGAAGGCGAAGAACGAAACCCGGATGTTGTGGGTGTAGAGCTCTGAGCCGAAGATCGCCGCGTCTTCGACGTTTTCGATCCGCTCGTCGTTCTTTTCGATCTGCTCGACCCGTTCCTTGGGGCTCTGGGTGAAGAACTGGCCGGGGATCAGGTCCTCGGCGGTGGCCGGGCGGAGGAGCACGGCGCAGAAGCCGAACACGGCGCCGAGCAGAAACGCGGTGGCGGCGATAGCGACCGCGGCGGAGTGGCGCCGGTAGGCCGCCGGCACCTCGCGGCCGAGGAAGCCGGTGAAGAAACGGCCGACGCTGCGCAGGGCGCCGCGCAGGCCGCCGTCGCGCCGCCGCCGGTAGATGAAGCGGTAGCCGCGGCCGGCGAGGGCGTTCAGGCGCTCCAGCAGCTCGGGATCGGCGGTGAGCGAGCGCGCCTGGTTCAAGTCCGAGCTGGTCAACCGGTAGAGGCGGAGGATCTCGCGCATCCCCTCGGGACCCAGCTCGCGCTCGGGCACCTCTTCGGCGCGGTCGAGCAGCTCCGCGAAGCGCTCCCAGCGCTGGCCGCGGTCGGCGAGGAAGCGGTCAATGTCCATGGGGATCGTCCTTCCGGCGGGTCGCCACCGCCCAACAGCCCTCACCCCCGGCCCCTCTCCCAGCTCCCCCCACACCCCCGCCGGGAGAGGGGAGACAAGCAGAAGCAAGAGAGCTGCCGTTTTTTCGCTTTTCTCCCCTCTCCCGGGGATTGGGAGGGGGAGCCGGGAGAGGGGCCGGGGGTGAGGGCTCACAGCAACTGCCTCCGCTTGACATCCAGATAGCTGTTGACCGCCTCGATGCCCGCGTCTCCGGGGGCGGTTTCGACGACCAGGGCGCCGCGGCGGCGGAGCTCGGCGAGGGTGCGGCGGCGTTCGATCCAGAGGTCGCGGGCGACCAGGGTGCGGCAGAGCTCGGGCTTGTCCGCCGGCTGGAAGGCGGCCGCGGCGGCGAGGCCGGGATCGGAGAAGACGATGACCACCGGCAGATGCTGCGGGATGAGCGTGTCGACGGCGCGCACCAGGGTGCCTCCTTCGTCGAGCTCCGGCAGGGCGGTGATGAGGAGGACGAGGGCGCGGCTGCGCAGCCGGCGGCGCAGGTGGGCGCCGAGGTTGAGGTAGTCGGTGTGGAGGTCCTGCGGCATGACTCCGGCGGCGTAGGCGGTGAGCTTGCGCAGATGGCCGCTGCCGCGCCCCTGGCCGAGCCCTTGCTCGACGTCGTTGTCGAAGGCGAGGACGCCGAAGCGGTCTTCCATCCGGTTGCACACCGAGGCGAGGAGGACGGCGGCGTTGACGGCGTGGTCGAGGCGGGTGACGTGCGCCACCCGCGCCGCCATGCGATGGCCGCGGTCGAGACAGAGGAGGACGTCCTGCGAGCGGTCGAGGCGGTACTCGCGGGTGATCAGCTTGCGATGGCGCGCCGTGGCTTTCCATTCGACGTCGCGCAGATCGTCGCCGGGGACGTACTCGCGCAGGCGGTCGAAGTCGCGACCCTTGCCGAGAGTCGGCGCGGCGCGGGTGCCGAGGCCGTGCAGGAACAGCCGGTCGAGACGGCCGCGCAGCCGCCGCACTGCTTTGAGGTTGGGGAGGACGGTGAGGTGCGTCTCTTCTCCAGGCGCCTTGGCTTCGTCATCGCCGGCCGGCTCCGCGGTGCCGATGCGTTCCGCCCAGCCGGAGAGCGTCGCGGCGATGGCGGGCGGCGCGAGCGGCGCGGCGCCGCGGGCCACGGCGCGCACCCGCGCTTCGAGCGTAAGCACCTCGCCCGGCCGGCAGATCCCGGCGAGATGGGTGGACGGCGGCGTGAGCAGATCCGGCCAGACCTGGCGCACGGTGAGGCGCACCGGCCGCGCCGCCCCCGACGAGATGATGGAGAGGCGGAGCGCGAGCGGCTCCTCTTCATCCAGCGATAGGACCACCTCGGCCGGCCGGTCCGACAGAATGCGCAGCCGGCGTAGCGCGAACGCTTCGCGGCCGGCGAGCCCCAGGACGCCCGCGAAGCCGGCGGCGAGCGCCCACTTGACCGGCGGCAAAACCGGCACCAGGAGGGCGAGGAGCGCCAGGCCGAAGAGCGCCCGCACGAGGCGGGGGCCGGGGCGGAGGGTCATGCGGGTGAGGCCTCCGAGCCGGCGGCGCGCAAGGCGCCCTCACCCCCGGCCCCTCTCCCATCTCCCACCCATGCCCCCGCCGGGAGAGGGGAGACCTGCAGGAATCGAGCTACCGGTTCCCCCATATGAGCATTGATGCTTTTCTCCCCTCTCCCGGGGATGGGTGGGAGGGAGATGGGAGAAGGGCCGGGGGTGAGGGCCCCAACGGCGCGGCGTCCGAGCGGTCCGCTTTTCACCGCGGCACTTCCACCTTCTCGAAGATCCCGCGCAGCAGGTCGGGGAGCGCCGAGCCTTCCATCTCCGCCTCGGGGGTGAGGATGACGCGGTGGACGAGTACGGGCGCGGCCATCTCCTTGATGTCGTCCGGGGTCACGAAGTCGCGGCCGCGGAGCAGGGCGAGGGCGCGGCTGCTCTCCAGGAGGGCGAGGGAGGCGCGCGGGCCGGCGCCGATCTGGATGTCGTCGTGCTTGCGGGTGGCGGCGACGATGCCCAGGATGTAGGTGAGGATGTTTTCTTCCACCCGGATCTCGTGGGCGGTGATGCGGCGCGACAGGAGGAGATCCTCGGGCGAGAGGACCGGCGTCAGCTCGGCCACCGCTTCGTCGTGCAGCCGGCGGCCGGCGGCGTAGGCGGCGAGCATCTTCGCCTCCTCCTCGCCGCGCGGGTAGTCGATCGAGATCTTGAGCAGGAAGCGGTCGCGTTGCGCTTCGGGGAGCGGATAGGTGCCCTCGAACTCGACCGGGTTCTGGGTCGCGAGGACGGTGAAGACGGAGGAGATCTCGCGGCGCTCGCCGTCCAGGGTCACCGCGCGCTCCTGCATCGATTCGAGCAGCGCGGCCTGGGTGCGCGGCGGCGTGCGGTTGATCTCGTCGGCGAGCAGGAGGTCGGCGAAGATCGGACCGGCGCGGAACTCGAACTCCTGCGTCTTCTGGTTGTAGATGCTGGTGCCGAGGAGATCGGCGGGCATCAGGTCCGGGGTGAACTGGATGCGCCGGAAGCGGCAGCCGAGGAGACGGGAGAGAGTGAGCGCGAGCAGCGTCTTGGCGGTCCCCGGAACCCCTTCGAGCAGCGCGTGGCCGCCGGCGAGCAGGCAGACCAGAAGCTGCTCCTTCACCATCTCCTGCCCCATGATCACGCGGTCGAGACCGGTGCGGAGATGCTGCCACTGCTCGGAGACGTCACGTGCGCTTTGCATCCTGCAACCTCCTGAAGGCCTCGTTGAGGGTCCGCAGGGCCCGGTCGAACCGGTCGCGGGGTAGATCGTTCTTGGGGCTTGTCTCAGACACCGCCGGGACCGGCTCGAACAGACCGGCGCGCTCCAGCAGCTCGCGCGCCCGGGTGTCGAGCGCCGCGCCGCGCAGGCCGGTCTCCGCCGCCACGCTGTGCACGAAGCTCTCGTGGTAGAGGCGGACGGCGTCGCCGCGGCCGAGGGCGCGGTCGTAGAGGTCGGCCAGCGAGTCGACCAGCTCGATGGCGTCGGAGCGCGTGTCGCGGTCCTCACGGTCGGGTACGCCGACGCGCACGGCGGCGCGCCAGAAGGCGGCGCAGGTGGCGAGAAGGGCGGGGAGGAGGAGAGGTCCGAGTCCCCAGGCGCCGAGCATCTCGGTGATTCCGGCGTCGTCGCCCAGGCCATGCGCTCGCTCATCGAAGAAAACCGGCCGCCCGGCGTGCAGATCGGCGAGCGTCTCCAGCAGCGCGAGGTGGTGACCCAGGCCGAGGTGCCGGTTGTCGAAGACCTCCGGGCAGGCGAGGAGGATGACGTCTCCCGTCCCGACCGCCTGCCGGGCGATGACCGGCGTCTCACTGGCGAGCGCCACGGTCAGGAAGCCGCTCAGCACCGGCCCGTCGAGGCCCAACCGCGAGGTGGGATGGATCTCCGACACGCCCGGCCAGATCGGGAACACCTTGCGCACCGGAGCCGGTTTCCCGTCTTCGAATTCGATCGTTTCGACGTCGAGCGGGCCGTAGGAGCGCGCCAGGGCGAGCACCAGCCGGCCGCCGCCGCGCACCCAGGCCTCCTCCCCGGCGGTGAGCAGGGGCGGTGGGGGAGGAGGTGGTGTCTCCTCGGCGCGGGTTTTCTGCTTTTTCTTCTCGTCCGTTTTTTTGTCCGTGTCCTTTTTCTTGTCCTTGCCGTCCTTGCCGTCCGTGTCTTCGTCCGTGTTCTCTTCTTCCGCCTGCGGAAGAAACGGCGCCACCGTCGGCAGCACCCGGAAGACCACGCCGTTGCGCGGCAGCCCCTCGGAGTCGGTGCGGCGGCGGAGAGCGGCGACATGGCCACCGCGCAGGCGCAGATAGGCGGAGGCGAGGGACAGCCCTTCGTCGCCGGTGGCATAGACCGAGCCCGCGGGGAACGTCTCGCGCGCCGAGCGCCGGTCGTAGCCCACCCAGATCGTCACCGCCGTCAGGTAGACGGCGAGGGCGCCGGCGGCGAGCCAGCGGCCGCGGCTCACGCCGCCTCCCGCAGGGCGCCGAGGAGGCTCCCGGCCAGCTCGGCGGCCTCGTCGAGCGCTTCGGGTGTGCTGTGGTCGCGGCCGTACCATTCGCGCTCGAAGCAGCGGGTCAGGTCGACGAAGCGGGAGCGCCAGGCGAGCCCCGCCGCCAGGGCGGCGACGTACTCCCAGTTGGTGCGTCCCTTGCGGTAGTGCAGGACGCCGGAGCGGAAGAGGGAGACGAGCACCGCGTGATACCAGGCGCGCACCGCTTCGCGCCGGCGGCCGGCGGCGGCCAGCTCGCCGGCGTAGCGCTCCCATTCGTTGACCTCGCGGGAGAGCGGATCCTCGTCCGCCGCCGGCGGTGGAGCCGCCTCTTCCGGCGCGGGTTTCCCACGCCGCCGCCGTTGGCGCAGGACGCGGACGGCGAGCCAGCCGGCCACCACGGCCAGGGCCACCACCAGGAGAATGACCGTCGTGGGCAGGTTGAGCAGCCGGTCGAGGAGCCCCTGGTTCGGTTTGGCTTCCGGGAAGAGCTGGCGCAACCAGGTCTTGAGGCGTTCCCACAGATCGTCGAACCAGCGCCGCACCGGATCGAGGACCTCGGAGAGGACGTCGAGGACGTTGACCTGGTCGTCGGGCGTGATCTTGCCGTGGGGGAGAGCGGTCAACGCCTCGCGGGCGCGGGCCTCCTCCAGAAGCTTGGGATCAGGCCGCCCGTCCTGATCGTTCCGGAGTTGCGGCGGCCGGCCGTCTTGTGCCGCGAGGGCGGTGACCAGGCGCGCCAGGCGGGGAGACACGGTGCGGGCGTCGTCCGCGCCCTCGGCGTCGGCGAGCGGCTGGAGCACCGAGAGGTCGGGCTGCAACGACTCCTTGCCGAAGGCGATGCGGTCGGCGCTGAGCCGCCGCGCCGCGTCGCGGGCGCTCACCCAGTCGCCGGCGCGCAGGCTGCCGTCGATCGCCGCCAGGCGCTCGCGGTAGGCCACGGGCGAGAGAGTCGCGCCGGCAAGAACGACCGGAAAGAGGAGAAGGGCGAGCGCGGGGACGAGAATCCGCACCGTCCGTGCAAGACCGTGCTCGTCCCTGTTCGTCCGTGGGTTTCCTTTCACGCCGCCTCCTCGGCATGCTCGGCGCGGAGCGCGGCGAGCCAGGCCGCCAGGTCCTCGCCGCTCTGCCGGGCGCGCAGGCGGCGCACGACGAGGGTCAGCGCGGCGAGCCAGAACGGCTCGACCACGGTGATGGCGCCGGCCAGGAGGAGGAGGACGAACGGCCGGTTGTCCCAGGAGAGCGCACCCTTCCACCAGGAGAGATCGAGCCCCGCCGTGCCGTCGCCGAGCGCGAGGACGAGCCAGAAGAGGGCGGTCAGATTGAGAAAGGCGACGAGCAGAGCCACGGTGAACACGAAGGTCAAGGCGATCAGGGTGACCGGCGGGCGGGCATGGCGCAGGACGCGCAGCGGCGAGGCGAGCAACCCCGGCGGCTCATCGAGCTGCGAGGTCGCGGCCGCGAGCCCGGTGAGCACGGCGAGCAGGGGGAGCGCCACGATCGTCCAGCCGAGTGCGAAGAAGAGCGCCTCGAAAACCAGGGCGGTGTAGAGGTAGGAGGCGAAGCCCGCCGGGCGCAACCGCTGCCAGAGCGTCATCCGTGCCCTGGCTCCGCTGGCCGTGCCTGACAGCTCGCGGAGGCAGGCGCGCACGAAGACGGCGCGCCCCCACAGGGCGGGGAGGAGAGCGAGCGTCACCAGCCAGGAGATCGCGGTGACATGGCCGGCCACACCCCCGGCGTCGGCGCCGAGCTGGGCCAGGCGGTTCCACAGGTGGACCTCGCAAAAGCGGAGAGGCAGAGAGGCGAGGGCGAGGAGACCGGCCCAGCCGGGCACGCCGCGCGACACCAGGTCGACCGCTTCGTCGAGCACGCCGGCGACCGTCATCCCGGCGATTCCGGCGATTCCGGCGCGGCGCTGCCCGGATCCACCCAGAACGCCGCTCAGAAGACCTCCGCCAGGAAGATCCCGATGCGGGCGCGCAGGAAGGTCACCGCGGCGAGCAGGGCGAGCGAGGCGAGGACCACTCCCAGCGTGCGCAGCCGGGCGCCGCGCCGAACCACCGCCTCCCGCCGTGCCGCCAGGCAATCGACACAGCAGTGGATGCCCTCCCACAGCGTCGAGCACGAGGCGCAGATCGAGCGGTGGCAGGAAACGCAGATCGCCACCGCCGGGCGGTCCGGATGGAAGAAGCAGCGGGTGGGAGCGGCGAGGTTCGGCAAGGGGTGAAGGTATTTTACAGGAGCGGGAGAGGATACAATACGGAACACCCTATGCCCTGCAAGAACCATCCGTTCATCGACGACCGGCTGCTCCGCTGCACACGCTGCGGCGACAGCTTCTGCCCCGACTGCATCGTGCAGATCGGCGGCTATCCCTATTGTGCTGTCTGCAAAGACGAGGCGATGCGCGACATGCGCTCGGGCCTCGCCGCCCATCAGGTGCGGGCGCTGGAGCTGGCCAGCATCGGCCGCCGGTGCCTGGCCCAGATCGTGGACGGCCTGATCGTGACGATTCCGCTGACCATTCTGTTCTTCGTGATCGCCATCCCCAGCGGCATCTTCAAGGAGATGGGCGGGAGCAATCCGTCGCCCGCCTTTTTCGCCTTCCAGGGGCTCATCGCCCTGGGCTCCATCGGCTTCGGCATCGCCTACGAGGGCGTCATGCTGTCGCATGGCGGCCAGACGGTGGGGAAGAAGCTGCTGAACATCAAAGTGGTGACCCCGGACGGCAACGACATCACCTCGGGTCAGGCGTGGACGCGCGCCGCGGTGCGCCAGGCGCTCGGCCTGGTCTGCGCGGGGATCGTGGACTACCTGGTCGTCTTCGGCGCGCAGCGCACCTGCATTCACGACCAGGCGGCGCGCACCCGCGTCGTCAACTGGAACGCCTGATGAGCGCAGGACCGGTATGACCGCATGACCGGATACTACGCCGGGCCGGTCTGTCCGCTCTGCGGAGCCGAGATCGACTTCTCCATCTTTTCCGCGGGTGAGCAGATCTGCCCGCGCTGTCTCCGTCCGTATCTCGCCACGCAATTCACGCCCCCCACGCCCTACCGGCCGCCGGTGGAGAGCCTGGCCGCAGCCGGTCCGGGAGGGGCTGTGCCGTGCGGGCGCCACGCCGGCAACGCCGCGGTGGCGAATTGCGCGCGCTGTGGCGTTTTCATGTGTGCTCTGTGCCGCATCGAGGCCGACGGCCAGGAGCTCTGCCCGGCCTGTTTCGACCGCTTGTCGGCCGAAGGGGTGCTGTGGACCTCGCGCATCCAAAGCCGCGACTACCGCGGGCTCTCCCTGGCCGTGGGCTTCCTGGGTCTCTTCTGTATCGCCGGCATCCTCACCGGCCCGCTGACCTTCTACCTCATCTATCGCGGCGTCCAGCAGAGGCGGCAGATGGGGGAAAAAGACGGCACGCTGACCTTCCTCGCCGCCGCTCTCCTCGGCGCGGTGCAGATCGCGCTGAGCTGTTTCTATCTCTGGGGCATTTTGCAGTCATGAGCGCGGTGAGCGGAGCTCCGGCGCGCCGGCTCCTCGGGACCGCCAACGGCATCGCCGAGCGCGTCCGCGTCTACCGCACCGCCGAGGCGCTGGAGATCGACCGGATGGAGTACTACAACATCAGGCGCCAGCGGGTCTTCTTCGACGAGGTGCAGCTCGTCACCCTGCACGCAAAGCGGGGACTGACGGTGGGAGCGGTCGCGTGGGGTGTCCTGGCTCTGCTGGTGGGTCTCGCCACGTCCGGGGTCGCCAGGAATGGGACCGCGCCGGTCTTCTCCGCCTTCCTCGCCGTCACCGCGGCCTTGGCCCTGGGGAGCCTGATCTCCATGCTGGCGCCGGTGTGGACGGTGACCGTCTTCGGCAAGCGCACCCGGGCACGCATCCGTTTCCGGCTGCGCGGCGGCAAAGCGCGCCGGATCTATGAGGAGATCTGCCGTGCCACCGCCGAGGCCCAGGAGGAGGCGGCGCTCCGCTTTGCCGCCCAGCGGCCCCAACCGCCGCCCCTGCCGCCCCTGCCGCCGATGCCGCCGCTCCCGGAGGAGATCTGATGAAACGCTACACCGCCGTCGCCGTCTTCCTGCTCTTGCTCTCCACCGTCTTCCTGCGGCCGGGCGAGGCGCGCCGTTCGCGTTCGCAGGGCGGCGGCGGCCGGGTGGAGTGGAGCGCCACCGATCCGCCGGTCAACATGACCCATATTTTCAACGGGCAGATCAACCAGCGAGGCAAGCCGGTGGGCTTCCACTCCCGGCCCGGCGGCACGAACCCGCCCACCGCGCGGGTGGTGCGCGTCCTGGACGGCCCGAACCGCGCCGGGGTGTATACCGCCGACGTGGAAATCCGCGACGGCAGCCGGTGGTTGGGGAAGAATTCGACCCTCTACCCGGACGCGATGAGCCGCGAGGAGGTGATCGCGGCGGTGCTCAACGCATTCCACTCGCGCTCCGGTGGCTCCGATGGCGGCGAGAAGTTCCGCGGTCCGTCCGGCCGTGGCTTCACCATCGAGGGATACTTCCAGAACGGCCGGATCAATTCGGCCTATCCGATCTACCAGCGTTGAGAGAGGTGTGTGATGAGGCTCTACCGCGACTCTTCCGGCGACCCCCGTGCCCACGGTGAGAAGGGACAAGAGATCCTGGCGCGCTTCCTGGAGAGCGACGTCCAGGACAGCGCCTCCCTCGGCCGCAAGATCCTCGCCGCGATCGACAAGGTCGCCGGCGGCCACCTCGACGAGTGGGAACGAACCGGCAACGCCTACACCTTGACGTTGACGCCGGACGGCGCCGACATCGAGCCCGAGATGGCAGACACCGCCGAGCCGCTCCACCTCACCCTCGCCGAGCTCCACCAGGGCGTCGCGCGCTGGGTCGAGTTCCTCCTCTCCCGGGAGTGAAGCAGCATCATGCCAACGACGCGAAGCTACGGCCGCGCGGAGTAGGTCTTGTGGATTCGCGGTGCGACGTTCGCGGGCAGGGCGGCGAGCGCGCCGGCCGGGATCTCGAAGCTGTCGCTCCACAGATCGCTGCCGTCGCTGCCGCGCCGCCGTTGCAGCACGATCTGGCAGAGCTGCTCTCCGCAGTAGGCGCGGGCGGTGACCAGCTCGTCGGCGGCGGCGGGGGCGACCAGGCGGAGCCGCGGCAAGGTGCGCAGTGCCTGGAGCGTCGCATTCTGGAGATTTTCCGCGAGACGATCGCGGTCGGCGCTGCTCATCCGGCCTTCGATCTCGGGAGCGAGAACCGCCACCCGCAGGAGCGTCGCCGGCCGGTAGAGCACGGCGGCCCCGAGCAGCACGAGGAGGGCGGCGGCCGACACCGCAAGGGTGCGCCGGAGACGGTCGCGGGAGGCGGCAGGGGGTGGATCGTGGAGCAGCCCCGACAGCCGCAGCTCGGCCAGGATCTCCGCCGCGCTGGCGAACCGCGCGGCCGGGTCTTTGACCAGGCAGCGGTCGACCAGGGCGGCCAGCGCCGGCGGCACGTCCGGGCACACTTCGCGGAGCGGTGGCGGCTCCTGCTCCACGATCGCCTGGATCAGCCACTGCAACGGCTGCGGCCCGCTGCGGCCGAAGGGCGGCCGGCCCGCCAGCATCTCGTACACCACGGCGCCGAACGACCACAGATCCGCCTGCGTGCTGCCGGCCGCGCCGCGGACCTGTTCCGGAGCCATGTAGACGATGGTGCCCACGGCGGCGCCGAGATCGGTCAGCGACGCCGCGCTTTCGTTGCTGGCCAGCCCGAAGTCGAGGAGCTTCAACCGCCTGCCGCCCAGCACCATCAGGTTGGCCGGCTTGATGTCGCGGTGCACGACGCCCGCCGCATGCGCTGCCGCGAGCGCCGCGGCGAGCTGCGCGGCGATGATGACCACCTCGCCGATGGGCATCGGGTCGAGCTCCGCGGCGCGGTCGAGCCGCCGCTCCAGCGTCTGGCCGTCGTAGAGCGGCATGGAGAGATAGAGCTGGCCGGCGTGCTCGCCGACCGTGTGGACGGTGCCGATGTTGGGGTGCTTGAGCGAGGCCGCGGTCTCTGCCTCGCGCCGGAAGCGGGCCGCGTCCCGTTCGTCCCGCGCATCGCGGACCTTGGGTATGGAGAGCAGCTTGAGGGCCACCTCCTCGCCGCCGCGGTCGAGGTCGGCGGCGCGATAGACCGTTCCCATCCCGCCCCGGCCGAGGACGCCCAGGACACGGAAATGCGCGAACCGGCTTCCTGGCGGGAGGTAGGTCTCCAACCGTCGGGCCGGCGTCGTCTTATCCGCCCGGTCGATTCGCTTCACTGGGGTTTCTCCTCAGTGCCGATCTTAACCAATCAAGCGCGAAAAATCCTCTCCTCGGTCTAGAATCCATTCCTGGACGCCAGCTTTTCCGGAGACTCTTCGATGACCCGCAAACGTTTCCTCTCCTTCGCTCTTCTCCCGCTCGCCCTCGCGGCCCTGCCGGCGGCCCGGGCGGCGGAGGTTTCGTCACCCGCTTGCACCGACTTCTTTCAAGACGTGAACAGCGATTGGCTGGCTCACAACCCGATCCCGGCGAGCGAGTCGGCCTGGGGGAGGATGAGCGAGCTCGGGGCGCGCAACCGCGAGATCCTGCGCGGCCTCCTCACCACCGCCGCGGCGCGGACCGACGCGCCGCCGGAGAGCGTCCAGGGCAAGGTCGGCGCCTTCTACGCGAGCTGCATGGACGAGGCCGCCATCGAGGCTCATGGCCTGGAGCCGATCCGTGGGGAGCTCGAACGGATCGCCGCCGTCTCCGACCTGCCGTCCTTGCAGGCCGCCGCGGACCACCTCCAGAGGCTCGGCGTCAACGTTCTCTTCAACCCAGGCCCGAGCGTTGACGTGCGCGACAGCAGCCGGATGCTCCTCGACATCCGCCAGGGTGGTCTCGGCCTGCCGGACCGCGACTACTATCTGAAAGACGACGAAGCGACGAAGAAGATCCGCGCGGAATACGTGGGGCACGTGTCCCGCATGCTGGAGCTCTCCGGTGTGGCGCCGGACGAGGCGGCCCGCGGAGCCGCGGCGGTCGTGGCACTCGAAACGCGTCTCGCCACCGCGTCGATGACCCGGGCGCAGCGCCGCGACATCGCGGCGAACGAGCACAAGATGACGCTCGCCGAGCTCGGCACCCTGGCGCCGCACATCTCCTGGGAGCGTTGGCTTGACGACGCGGCGGTGAGCCGTGCCGCGGCGGCGACCATCAACGTCCAGGCGCCGGACTTCCTGAAGGCGCTGGACCGGGAGCTCGCGGCGACCTCCCTGGCCGACTGGAAGACCTATCTGCGCTGGCATCTCATCGAGTCCACCGCCGAGTCGCTGCCGGCGCGTTTCGCCGGCGAGCGGTTCCGTTTCAGCCAGGGCGTCTTGCAGGGCACCCCGGAAGAGCGGCCGCGCTGGGACCGTTGCGTGCAGAGCACCGACCGCCGCCTCGGCATGGCGCTCGGCCAGCTCTACGCCGAAACCAACTTCTCGCCCGAGGCCAGACAGCGCGCCCGTGCCATGGTGGACCAGATCCTCGCCGCCCTGCGCGACGATCTGGCGACCCTGCCGTGGATGGACGAAGCGACGCGGGCGGCGGCGCGCCGCAAGCTCGACGCCGTGATGCCGAAGATCGGCTATCCCGACCATTGGATCGACTACACCGGCCTCGTCGTCGAGCGCGGCTCCTACGGGGCCAACGTCCTGCGCGCCGACCAGCGGGAGATCCGCCGCCGGATGGCGAAGATCGGCAAGCCGGTCGACCGCACCGAGTGGTCGCTGACCCCGTCGACGGTGAACGCCTACTACAACCCCTCGCTCAACGAGATCGTCTTCCCGGCGGGGATTCTGCAACCGCCGTTCTTCGACGCGAAGGCCGACGACGCCACCAACTTCGGCGCGGTCGGCGCGGTGATCGGGCATGAGCTCTCGCACGGCTTCGACGACGAGGGGGCGCAGTTCGACGGGGAAGGGAACCTGAAGAACTGGTGGTCTCCCACCGACCGGGCGAGCTTCAAGAAAAAAGCGGAGTGCGTCGAGCACGAGTTCGACGGTTTCAGCGTCCAGGGTCTGCATCTCAACGGCAAGCTGGTGAACGGCGAAGCCATCGCCGACCTGGGTGGCTTGAAGCTCGCCTACCGTGCCTACCAGCGGTCGCACCAGGGAAAACCCGTCCAGACGCCGGACGGCTTCACGCCGGAGCAGCGTCTCTTCCGTTCCTTCGCGAAAGTCTTCGGCTCCCAGCAGCGCCCCGAGGCCGAGCGCCTCCGCATCGCCACCAATCCCCACCCCGCCAACCGCTTCCGGGTCAACGGCAGCGTCTCCAACCTCCCCGAGTTCGCCCAAGCTTTCGGCTGCAAGCCGGGTGACCCGATGGTCCGTCCGGAGGAGCAGCGGTGCTCGGTGTGGTAGTGATGAGAGCTCGTTCCCTGCTGCTCTCCGTCCTCGTACTCATCGCCGCTGTGGGCGTCGCGCCCGCGGCCGACCGTCTCGGCCGTCTGGATGATGGTCTGCTCGACCCGGAGTGGCTGGGAGTTGCCGGCACGGCAGAGTGGCGGCATTCGGCGGGGATCGACTACTTGTGGGTCAAGCCCGGCTTCAGCCTGGCCGGGCGGACGATCGTCCTGGAGGAGTGGGCGGCGCCGACGTTCCTCAACGGGGAGCGGGACCGTGAGGATTCACGGGTGGCCATCAACCTGTCGGATTCGATGCCGGGCCGGTTGGAGAGCGCGCTGTCGGCAGCCGGGATCGGCAATATCTCGCGGACCGCGGGAGGTGGTCAGAACGATGTGCGCATCACCGGCCGCATCGTCGACTGCAACGCCGGCAGCCGGGCGCTGCGGTTGATGAGCGGCTCGGGCCTCGTCGTCGGCAACGCCACCTGGGACATCAAGATCGTCGACGCGGCCACCGGGGAGACCCTGGCGGCCGTGCACCACCGCGGTGTCAGCGGCGCGGACTCGCGCAACCTGGGGGAGAAGCTCAACCTCTGGCTGACCCGCGTCTTCGCTCCGGCACTGCACGATGGTTTTGACGTCTACGGCAAGGCGCCGCGGGCGCGCCAGTAAGGCGGGAGGTTTTCAGCAGACGGGAAGGGGCAGCATGTCGAAGCTCGGCGCCTGCCCCGGACCGCCCATCAGGATGAGCAGCAGGTCTTCGAGCTCGCGCAGGCTCGGCGCCTCCATCAGGGCCTGGCGCTCCGCGGGACAGAAGGCGCAGTTGTGCGCCAGGGCGGTGGCGATCTCGGTGCCGGCCATGCCTTCGAGGATCGAGAAATCGAACTCGGGATTGATCGGCTCCACCTGCCGGCGGGCGAGCTCGCGGAGGGCCGAGAACGCGAGCCCTTCTTCCACCAGCACCGGATCTTCCTCGAATTCGCTGTAGTCGACCCGCACGCGGCGGTAGCCATGGAAAGGCGGCAGCTCCTCGATCACGCGGAAGCGGATCAGGCCGCCGACCAGGTACTCGTCGTCGTTCTCGGGCCGCCCTTCCTCCAGCCGGCCGAGGCAGCCGACGGTGAACAGCTCGTTGCCGGGCTCGTCGCCGTCCTCCTCCAGCGGCTGCAGGATCCCGAGATACTCATTGCCCGCCAGCACGTCGTCCACCAACTGGCGATAGCGCGGCGCGTCCGCCACGATCGGCACCACCGTCCCCGGCAGCAGGAGCGGCGCGGGCAAGGGGTAGATCGGGATGACTGTCGGATAGTCGTTGCGCATGGTGTCACCAAGCCTACTTCATTCTATCGGAGAGGTGGAAGTCAAGTCGTCCCTTCGAGTGTTGCAGCAATTTCTTTTGCAGCCGCCCGCAGGCCGGCTCGATCCGGTGCGGGCCTCCTCGAACCGGGCCCCCGGCTGAGTCAGCTTCGGTGGGTATTGCTGCGCGCAAGAAAGCAGCGTAAAATTTCCTGGCTTCGAGTCTTCGCGTGCAGGCTTTCAAATACGCCTATGGGAGAATTTAATGCTGTATAGGTTTTTTATACGTATCTTGCGTAGGCAGATGGTTTTTCATCTCATCATCCCCCTCTTTTGTGGTTTCCTCATTGAATGGTTTTACTCCATCTATCTCTCCAAAGATAGCCCGCCGGTGTCCTGGCAGCATCCAGGTCATAGAATTGCGCTCTTTTGGGGATCGTTGTGGCCTACCTTGTTGTGATTGCGATCCAGGTATGGCGAGAAACGAATATTGGAATCCAGCAGTCGGATTTAAATGAGCTGGCAGATGAGTTGCGAAGCGCCAAGAGCCTGTTCGCGATCGGAACGATTCAATTCAGCGAGTGGTTCGATCCTGCGGTCCAGGTGTATCTGGCCACGATTGGCGAGCAGAAGTTGCGCCCCGCACAACCTAACCCTCCATTTAAGTACGAGAGGGTATTGCTTATCACGAGCCGATCAGCGAGGAAAGACCTCGGCACGGATTATATTGACGGGCACTATGCAAAGTGCTTGATTCAGATTCACCAACGGCTGCACACGGATCTGTATTTTCTTGAATGGGACCAGATAGAGGGTATCATCGATGACCTGACCAAGACGGAAAAGATAGCCATAGGATACTACCCAAAATTTTTCAAGAGGATATCGCAGAAGAATGCACGGCGATTGATATGGCCGGTAAGACGTAAGAGAGTTCGACATATGGCGGTTGGCATCATTGAGCCAAATGAAGGCCCGCCGAAAGTTTTCCTCTATTCTAAACATAAGGCTATTGTGCGGCTTCATTTTATCCCGGAGGGCCGCACGCACGCCTGGGAAAAATTGGTGAGTCTGGTCAAGGGCAGATTGTTCGATAGCAGAACAGGCGAAGTCCACAGTCAATATGATTTCCTCCATTTTTTCACGGCCAACATATGACTGAATACGACGTGATCGTTATTGGGATCGGCGGGATGGGCAGTGCGTCCATCTACAACTTGGCGCGCCGCGGCTGTAGAGCTCTCGGCTTGGAGCAGTACGACATCCCTCATGAGCTT
>DATARD010000375.1:0-23951 GCA_036264355.1 Thermoanaerobaculia bacterium | reverse complement strand
GTAGACCACGCTGAAGATGGCGGTGCTGGCGCCGATGCCCAAGGCGAGAGTGAGCACGGAGACGCAGGCATGGATCGGGCTCTTCCGGAGAAGCCGGGCGGCGAAACGGACATCTTGCAGTAGTTGCTCGATCCAGCCGAGGCCCCACACGTCGTCTGGTCCCCCCAAGCAAACGGCCGGCCCGGACCGGCCATTTAAAGACCTGGGGTGCAGTTTAGTACATGGCGCCCGGGGCTTCCTTCAATCTGCCCTGGGGAATCTTCGCCTGGGGACCGCGGTGCCGGTGTTCCGGCCGGGCAGCACAACCGATCCGTTGGACGTGATAAAGTTGCGGGACGAGCACACCGGGTCTTCTCACCCGGGAACCGTCCCGCGATGAGCCGACCGAGCGCCACTCCCCCGTCGCCCCCGCAGCTCGAAGAGCTGTGGTTCCTACTGCGCTCGCGTCTGCGGCTGATCCTCAAGGCCTACCGCATCCCCTATCCGGACACCGAGGACCTCCTCCAGGACGTCCTGGTGGTCGCCTTTTGTAAATGGGAGACCGTCCACACCCACGACTCCTGGCTTCTGGGTACTTTGCGGCGCAAGTGCTGGTTGTATTGGAAGCGGCGGCGTAACAATCTCCTGCAGGCCGTCGATATGGACATGCTCGAGAGCCTGAGCGAGCCGCTCCAGCCGGTCCAGGAGCAGGCCGAGCGCCTGTGGGACCTGGAGACCTTGGCCGGCACCCTCTGCCGCCGGCATCGCGCGGTGCTCTGGTTGCGTTACGGGCTGGGCCTTTCCACCGGCGAAGTCGCCGAGCGGACCGGCTACAACCACTCCAGTATCCGCAAGCTCACCTGCCGGACCGTCGCCCGTCTCCAGCGTGAGCTCGTCGCCCGTCCCCGCGGAGCTGGACCGAAATCTGCATAGGGGGGAAGGCAGGCCCGAAGCCCTCTCGCGCACACTGCCGGGAGCCGAGCGGGGAGACCCCTATGCGCACTCAGACACAAAGCACAGCCTTACGTCCGGTCGAGGACGGCGTCCTCCGCGAGGAGCCTGCAGAAGGCAAATCGCCGGAATCGCCCCGCCTGGTCCGGTCGAACAACGACCTGCCGGGGCAGATCCAGAGCATAGAGGCCATGGGCCGGCTCGCGGGAGGCATTGCCCATGTCTTCAACAACCTGCTGACGGCGATGGCGTGCGAGACCGAGCTCGCCCTGATCCGCCTGGCGCCGGACGACCCGGCACGCAAGCATCTGCGCGAGATCGACCGGGTCGGCGAGCGCGGTGCCGCCCTGGCTCGCCAGCTTCTCGCCTTCAGCGGCCGCCAGGTGCTGCAACCGCGGCTGGTACAGCTCAACACTCTGCTCACCGACCTCGACGACGAGCTGCGGCGGGTTCTCGGCGATGGGATCGAGCTGCGGATGGACCTCGATCCCGACCTCGACCGGGTCAGCGTCGATCCGGCGCAGATCCAGGAGGCGATCCTCAACCTGATCTCCAACGCCCGCGACGTCATGCCGCAAGGCGGCCAGGTGTCCCTGGAGACCCGGACGATCGAGGTGCGCCCCGGCAACCTTACGCACCCGCTCCGCTTCAACCCCGGACGCTACGTGCAGCTCAAAGTGGCCGACACCGGCCCGGGGATGGCCGAGGAGGTACGCCAGCGGGTCTTCGAGCCCTTCTTCTCCACCAAGCAGGGAACCGAGGTCGCCGGCCTCGGCCTGTCCACCACCTACGGCATCGTGACGCAGAGCGGCGGCCGGATCGTCGCGGACAGCGAGCCGGACAGGGGATCGCGCTTTCTCATCTTCCTGCCGAGCGCCGAGGAGATCCGGCTGACCGGCGAGACGGAGGACGGCGTGAAGAGCGTCAAGGGCACCAAGAAAGCCTGGGAGACCATCCTGCTGGTGGAGGATGAGGAGAACGTGCGCCGGCCGCTCGGCGAGATCCTCAACAGCCATGGCTACAACGTGCTCATCGCGGCGGACGCCGCCCAGGCGCTCGAGATCAGCCGCAATCACACCGGGCCGATCCATCTGATGGTGACCGACATCCTGATGGCCGGCATGAGCGGCGTCGAGCTGGCGGAGCAACTGTCCTACGACCGGGCCGGCATGAAGGTGCTCTTCGCGACCGGCTATCCGGCCGGCGTCGCCGAGGGCTCCAGCCTCACCCGCGAAGACACGCCACTGCTCAAGAAGCCGTTCAGCGGACGCGATCTCGCCGCCAAGGTGCGGGAGGTGCTGGACGGGGATTAGACCTAGCACCATCCTTGCAACGAGATTCGGTCGGACAGCGCGAAGGATTCAAATGCCCGGAGCCGGCGGAGACCTGACGTCCTGGCAACAGGACAGAGGGTCTCCAGGCAGAGGACGGCGAGGCGCCCATGGAGAAGCTCCCGAGAGCTGTTCTTTTTTTGCGCAGAGTATTGCTCTCGCCGTGGGCAAGTTGAAGCCACGGATGGCGAAAAAGGATTTGACAGCGATGGACGAGCCGAGTACAGTTCCGAGTTTGTAGGGACAGGTGATGACAGCCTCCCACACAACCATACCGCTGATTCTGGCCTTGGCTCTCGCAGGGGGAGCCGGACGAGCCGTCGCCGACGCCCGGGCGGGTGTAGGCGGGCGAGTGCTCGGCGAGACCTCCCCCTTGCCGTCTGCCGGGGTCTACGCCTACCAGCTCGCCGACGCCAGCCTGCGGAAGGTCTTGACGGACCCGCAGGGCAACTTCCTGTTCCAGGACCTGCCGGCCGGCCTCTACAAGATCATCGCCCACAAGATCGGGTTCACTCCCGTCGTGGTCAGGATCACCCGGACCACCGCCCAGACCTACCAGTTCGTGGAGCTCCAGCTCGCGGAGGAGCGGCGCAACGGGAGCGGGCGTGTGCATCCGGACGACTTCTGGTCCGTGCGGTCGAGCATTCCCGGCGACGTCCTGCGCCAGATCCAGAGCGACGAGAGAGAGCGGACGCAGCTCTCCCTCGCCGACGCGCAAAGGCTCGACCTGTCGAATATCGCGAAGAATGCCGCGAAGGCCGGCTTCAGCACCTCCATGCAGGCGATGACCGGCGTCGACCAGATCACCCAGGCCAACGGTCTGCTCTCGGGCGGCGGCGTCGGCATCGCCGGCCAGCTCGGACAGGTGCAGGTCGGGCTGCGCGGCAGCTTCTGGCAGCTCAACGGAGATGCCTCCGGCCGTCCCGGAATGTCCGGCAACACCGGCCAGGCGAGCAACCTCTCCCTCGATCTCGCCCGCGGTACCGGCAGCCGGATCGTCTTCACCTCGCAGAGCAACCGCCTGACCCGTGCCTCCGACGGCGCAGCGCCGATCGACTTCGAGAACTACCAGGTGAACTGGACGCAGGGCCTGGGCGAGACCGGCCGCTCCGATTTCAGCGCGCAGTACACCGCGGAAAGCAACTACCATGCGCAGGCGGCCATCGAGCCCCGGGAGATTCCGGAGGCGTCGCGGACCTGGCGTCTCGAAGGCGCGTACACCACCGAGCTGAGCGACGGCAACACGCTCCAGACCGGCATGCGGTACCGCGAGCTGCAGTTCGACACCCCCACTCCGGGCCAGCCCGCCTCAGATCTGCTGTCGACCGCCAACATCGACCTGTTCAGCCGCGGCGGCATGCGGGTTCAGCCGGCGGTATTGCTGGAGTATGGTCTCTACAGCACGCTCTCCGACGGGAGCCTGTCGCTGATGCCCCAGGGCGGCGTCGTCCTGCAGCTCGGCACCAACTGGCAGCTCGAAGGCTCTGCCAGCCAGCGCGTCTATCAGAACGTCACTCCGAATCCGACCTTCATGCCCGCGCTGTTCGCGAGCTCCGACCTCTGCGAGCAAGGGAGTGAGTCGTGTTATCGGGTCAGTCTGGGACGCAAGCCGGCGAAGGACGACTCGGACGGCTCCGTCGCTCTCACGGCCACGCGACGCAAGATCGGCGATACGCTCCGTTTCTACTTCAGCGAAGAGACGTTCGACCGCCTCGAGAGCCTCTATCTGGTCCGCGGTGACGAGCTTCCGGAGCTCCGCCTGCAGCTCAGCAAGCACCTGACCCCGCGGGTCGTCACCACGTTCGACTCCAGCATCGGCAAGGGCGGCGGCGGCATCTTCCTGGCGGCGAACCAGCGGCCGTATGAGAACCAGGTGCAGTATCTGGTGGCCTCTCTGGACACCCAGTTTCTCACCTCCTCGACCGGTGTCTTCCTGGCGTTCCACCGCCTGAGCCAGGAGCTGCAGCCGCTTGGAGTCTCGGCGGGCAGCGGTGCCGCCGCGCCCCAGATGGAGATCGAGCGGCTCCGCCTGATGCTGACCCAGGATCTGAAATTCCTCTTCGACCTGGCGTCCGATTGGGCGGTGCAGCTCGACATGGAAGTCAGCCGGGGGCCGCTCGCCACCGCGACCAGCACCACCACGACGAACAACAGCGATCTGCACCGCCGCCTGATGGGTGGTATCGCTGTCAGATTCTGATCCCGCTTCCTTCCAATCTGCCAAACGCTTGAATCCAGAAATCTGGATCGCGTCCGTTTTTATGGAGGCCGACCCTCCAAACCGCAGAAAAAGCGAGCTTTGCCGGCCATTCAAAAATGCGTTGTGGTGGCACAAAAAGTGCTTTCTGCTAGCTCGATTGGATTTGTATCTTGATGAATCGGGCTCGCACCCTCAGGCTCTCGGTTTCACTCCTCCTGGCGTTGGTGGCCGCCGCGCTGGGAGGATGGAGCGTGCACCGCAAGGTGCAGACGTTCCAGCCGTTGGGCTTCGAGGCTCTTCCGGCCAGCAACCTATCCCCGGTCCTCCAGGTGGACCGGGTGGCGGATGCGCAGACCGGCCTTCAGGCCGGCGATGAAATCCTCCTCGTCCAGGGAAGCGAAGTCAGCAATCCGGCCGCTCTGGCCGAGCGGCTCCGCGAGCGCCCGGCGAGCACGCTCACCGTCCTGCGCGGCACCGGAATGGTGCAGGTGGACTACCACCGGCCCGCGCTGCGCATCGACTACCCCTATCTGATCCTGGCTCTCATTGGCGGCCTCTACCTGCTGATCGGCCTCTACACCCTGCTCCGCAAGACCGACCGGCAAGGATTCCTGTTCTGCCTCTGGGCTCTGATCTCCGCAGCCTTCTACCTGCTGAGCCCGGTTCCGCCGGTCGATGCGGGATATGTCACCGTCTTCCTCGGCGACGAAATCGCCCGGCTCCTGCTGCCGGCGCTGACCCTGCACCTCTTCCTGGTTTTCCCGGCACCGCTGCGGCTCGCCGGCGCGGACGAGCCGGCCCCTTGGCTCCAGCGGCTGATTCCGTTCCTCTACCTGCCGTCCGCCGTCCTCTTCGCCCTGCAGCTCCAGCAGATCCGGTCGCCCCACGTCTCTCGTGCCACGGTGGCCTTGCTGGACCGCATCGAAATGATCCATCTGGCCGCCTGCGCGCTCGCCGCCGTCACGCTGCTCGTCTACCGCCTGTTCCGCGAACGGAGCTGGGAGCAGCAGCGGCAGCTCCAGTGGATGGTCTTCGGTTTGGGTGGCGGCTACCTGCCGTTCCTGCTCCTCTATGGCATCCCCGACATTTTCGGCTTGCGCGGTCCGGCGCTCCTCCAGGCCGTCTCCGTGCTGCCCCTGGCGCTGGTGCCGCTGACCTTCGCCTACGCCATCCTGCGCTACAAGCTGTGGGACATCGAGGTGATCGTCCGCGACACGATCACGTTGACCCTCACCCTGCTGCTCGGCGTGACCGGCTTTTCGTTGGTGAACCTGGCGATCAACCGCGGCATCCCCTCCGATCTCTCGGCGGCGCGCAACCTCCTCTCGTTCATCGCCGGTCTGGCGATCGCCGGGCTGCTGGTGCCCACCCGCAAGACGATCTCGTCCGCTCTGGAGCGGCTGCAATACCGGGGATCGTTCGGCCGCCGCCGCGCCCTGTCGGAGCTGGGGCGTGAGCTGTTGCACGAGCGCGACCTCGGACGTCTCTGCGCCGCTCTCCTCCAGGAGATCGAGGCGGGGGTCAATCTCGAGCGGGCCAGCCTCCTGCTCGCCCAGGGGGGCATGCTGGTGGCCTTCCGACCCGAGCCGGGCCTGCCGGCGAAAGCACCGTTCGACCTCCTGGGCGACGAGCTGTGGAGCCGCGACTTCGTCCGCCTCTCCGCCATGGCGGTGCCGGGAGAGCCCGCGACGCCGGAGCAGCGCCTGTTCCAGGCCGGCTATCGCTATGCCTTCCCTCTGTCGGTCCGCGGGCGCGGCATCGGCGTCGTGCTCACCGGGTTCCGTCAGGACCAAGCGCCGCTCAACAGCGATGACGTCGAGCTGATCCGCCATCTGCTCAACCAGGCGGCGCTCGCCATCGAGAACGCCCAGCTCGTCGGCCAGCTCCACTTCCAACTGGAAGAGGTCCGCACCCTGCAGCGCTACACCGAGGGGATCTTCGAGTCGTCGCCGGCCGGCATCGCGGTGCTCGACGAGGAGCGCCGGGTGCTCTCGGCCAACGCCGCGTTCGCGGCCCTGAGCGGCGCCGCGCGGAGCGCCCTGATCGGGCGCGAGCTCGGCGAGCTGTTGCCGATCGGGCCGCTGCCATCCGCTGGCGAGGGCCCGGTGGAGGTCAGCTTCGCGGCTCCCGACGGCCGGGAGCGCCACTTGCAGGTCAGCCTGGCTCTGTTTTCCGGGACGGCCGGCAGCGCCGTGCTCAGGGTGCTCGTGGTGCACGACGTGTCCGAGCGGGTGGCGATGGAGCACGAGCTGATGGAGAAGGACCGGCTGGCCGCCCTCGGCATGCTGGCCGCCGGCGTGGCGCACGAGGTCAACACTCCGATCACCGGGATCTCCAGCTACGCGCAGATGCTCCTCTCCGACACCGCCGAGAGCGATCCCCACTACGAGATCCTCAAGAAGGTGGAGCGCCAGACGTTCCGCGCGGCACGGATCGTCAACAACCTGCTCGAGTTTGCCCGCAACCGGCAGAAGGAACGCCGGCCGGTGAGCTTGACGCCGCTCCTGCGCGAGTGTGTGGATCTCCTCGGCGAGCGGCTGGAGAAGCGGTGCGTCGAGCTGGTCTGGGACCTGCCGGAGGAGCCCGTCGTCGTGTTCGCCTGCGAAGGGGAGCTGCAACAGGTCTTCACCAATCTGCTGGTGAACGCGCTCGATGCGGTGACCCCGACTCCCGGCTCCCCCGCGGCGTCGTGCTGCGGGCGGCAACCCGGGCGGATTTCCATTGCCCTCGAAGCCGCGGAGACCTCGCTCTGTGTCAAGATCCGGGACAATGGTCCGGGTATCCCGCAGGAGAAGCTCGAAACGATCTTCCAGCCGTTCTACTCCACCAAGCTCAACCGCGGCGGCACCGGCCTCGGGTTGTCGATCAGCCACGACATCGTCCAACGGCACGGCGGCAAGCTCAGCGCCGTCAGCGAAGCCGGCGCCGGCGCCTGCTTCCTCGTCGAGCTGCCGCGGCACGTATGAATATCCTGATTGTCGATGACGAGGAGGTCCTCCAGGACGTCCTGACCGTCCTCCTCCGGAAGGAAGGGCACAACACCCTCTCCGCGTGGTCCGGTGAAGAGGCGCTCGAAATCCTGGAGCGCGAGGAGATCGACCTCGTCCTCCTCGACCTGATGCTGCCGGGCATGCAGGGCATGCAGGTGCTCAAGGAGATCCGGCAGCGCCAACCGGACCAGGTCGTCGTGGTCATCACCGCCTTTTCCTCCATCGAGAGCGCCATCGAGGCGATGCGGGAGGGAGCGTTCCACTACATTCCGAAGCCGTTCAAGAACGAGGAGGTCCTACTCACTCTGCGCAAGGGTCTGGAGCAGCGGCGGCTGACCTCGGAGAACCGCTCGCTCCGCGAGCAGCTCCGGCAACGCTTCGGCTTCGACAACATCATCGGCAAGAGCAAGCCGATGCAGCAGGTCTATGACCTCATCAAGCTCGCCGCGCCTTCGAAGAGCAACATCCTGATTCTGGGCGACAGCGGCACCGGCAAGGAGCTGGTCGCCAAGGCCATCCACCATCATTCGCGGCGATCGAGCGGCCCCTTCGTCACTGTCAACTCCGGCTCCATGCCCGCCGATCTGCTGGAGAGCAACCTCTTCGGCCACGTGCGCGGCGCCTTCACCGGTGCCATCGCGAGCAAGAAGGGGCTCTTCGAGCTCGCCAACATGGGCTCGATCTTCTTCGATGAGATCGGCAACATCCCCCTCGACACCCAGGCCAAGCTGCTGCCGGTCATCCAGGAGAAGGAGTTCATGCGCCTGGGCGGCGTGGAGACGATCCGGGTGGACGTGCGGATCATCGCCGCCACCAACGCCGATCTCGAAGCCTCGGTGCAGCAGGGACTGTTCCGCGAAGACCTCTTCTATCGCCTCAACGTCATCGTCGTCAACCTGCCGCCGCTCCGTAAACGGAGTGAGGACATCCCGCTGCTGGCGCAACACTTCCTCGGCCACTACGCGCGGGAGAATGAAAAGCTTCTGCGCGAGATCTCGCCGCGGGCCATGGAGGTCCTCCTGGATTACCATTGGCCGGGAAACGTCCGCGAGCTCGAGAACGTGGTCGAACGCGCCGTCGTGCTTTCCACCGGCGCGGTGCTCGACGTCGACCTGCTCCCGCAGTCGGTACGGCAGCCGGAGTCGGCGGGCCTGCCGCCTCCGGCCCTGCCGGTCAACGGCATCGCGTTCAAGGACGCCGTCAGCGAGTATGAACGGCAGATCATCATCAGGGCGCTGCAAGCGTCTGGCGGCGTACAAAAACGCGCGGCGGAGCTTTTGCAAGTCAAACCCACGACTCTGCACGAGATGATGAAGCGTCTCAACATCTCGTCCGAGAGTCTCTTCACTTCCTGAGATCGAGCTTCCTACTCATGCAGCGTATCGTTCGTCTGTTCATCGCCGCGCTCTCCCTGGGCCTGGTGCTGTCGCAGCCCGGTGGAGCGGCCGAGCCTGCCGCCCCACCCCTTGCAGCGGGACTCTTGGCGCCGCTCTCCCGCGGCGAGGCGCTGGACCTCCCCGCCACTTTCGATGACAAGGTGCCGCGGCCGGATACGGTGCTCGGCTATCCGCTCGGCGGCGGGTTCACACACTGGGACCGCATGATCGACTACCTCACGAAGGTGGCCGCCGTCTCGCCGCGGGTCAAGATGTGGTCCTATGGCCGCACCTACGAGGGGAGACCGCTGGAGCTGCTGGCGATCTCCACGCCGGAAAACCTGGCTCGCCTGGAAGAGATCCGTAAAGACCATCTCCGCCTCGCCGATCCCGGCGCGCTCACCGCGGGAGAGAAGGAGAAGCTCACCAAATCCTTGCCGCTCCTCGTCTGGCTGGCTTACGGCGTGCACGGCAACGAGTCGTCCTCCTCCGAGGCGGCCTTGGGAACGGTCTATGCGCTCGCCGCCGGTCAGGGCGACATCGAAGAGCTGCTGCGCACCACGGTGGTCCTGGTCGACCCGCTGGTCAATCCGGATGGACGCGAGCGCTACATCAACGGCTACAGCCAGCGCCTGGGTGAGGAGCCGAACCCCCACCGGGCGGCGGCCGAGCACTGGGAGCCGTGGCCGGGCGGGCGCCAGAACCACTATCTGATCGATCTCAACCGCGACTGGGCCTGGGCCAGCCAGCAGGAGACCCGCTTCCGCATCGCCGCCTACCGTTCCTGGGAGCCGCAGGTCTATGTCGACTTCCATGAGATGAGCAGCGAGTCGAGCTACTTCTTCCCGCCGGCCGCGGACCCGGTCCATCCGCAGATCGACAAGCGGATCGTCTCCTGGCTCGACACCTTCGGCCGCGCCAACGCCGAGGCTTTCGACCGCCAGGGGTGGATCTACTTCAAAGGAGAGGAGTACGACCTCTTCTACCCCGGCTATGGTGATTCCTACCCGAGCCTGCGCGGCGCGGTGGGAATGACCTATGAGATGGCCGGGGGTGGCCGGGGAGGGCTCGCCGTGACCCTGGCCGACGGCTCGGTGCTCACCCTGGCCGACCGCGTGGCGCGCCACCTCACCACTTCGCTGACCACCGTGCGCACCGCGGCACAGAACGGCCGCCGCCTGATGCAGGACTTCGTGGCCGGCCGCATCAAGACCGCCTCCGAGCCCCGCACCTACCTCTGGTCGTCCGACCAGCAGGAAGGGCCGGCGCTGGCCCGCCTGCTGGCTCTGCATGGCATCCGGGTCGACCAGCTCGGCAAAGACGCAGAGATTCCGGCCCATCGCCTGACCGGTGGCCAGGAAGCGCCGCACCGCTTCGCCGCCGGCACCTTCGCGGTGTCCACCTCCCAGCCTCTCGGCAACCTGGCGGAAGCGCTCCTCGAGCTCGACTCGCCCATGACCGAAAGCTTCCTCGACCGCCAGCGGCAGCGGTTGGAGCAGAATCTCAATCCGGAGTTCTACGACATCACCGCCTGGTCTCTCCCGTTGGCGTTCAACGTCGAGACCTGGGTCGCGAGCAAGGAGCCGGGGGCCGTCCGCCCGGTTTCTCAGGCTGGTCTAGGCGGTGTTGGAGCGGGTGGAGCGGGCGGTGGCATCCGGGGAAACGGCAACCTCGGTTTCCTGGTGCGTCCGCAGGGTCTGGCTTCTTACCGCCTGGCGGCGGACCTCCAGAAACACCGCATCCATCACCGCTTGGCCCGTGCCCCCTTCACCAGTGGCGAGGCGAGCTTCCCGGCCGGCACCTTGTTCATTCCTCGCCACGGCAATCCGGAGGACCTGCGGCAAACGCTCGACGGCCTGCTGCAAGCCGATGGCGTCACCGCCCAGGCGATCGCCTCGTCCTATGACTTCAAAGGGCTTTCCCTCGGCTCCAACGCGATGCCCGCGGTGCGGCCGGTCCGCGTCGGGCTGCTCAGTGGCGAAGGCGTCGACGCCACCTCTTTCGGCTTCCTCTGGTCACTGCTCGACCAGCAGATCGCTCTTCCCCATGATCGCATCGACCTCGCGTCCCTGCGCCAGGTCGACCTCGCGGATCTCGACGTCCTGATCTTCCCCAGCGGCGAATTCGACGACCGGATCAGCGACAAGACGCGCACTTCCCTGGACGCCTGGGTACGGGGCGGAGGTGTCCTGATAGCGATCGGCGACGCGGTGAAATGGCTCCAGGACCACGAGATGTCCACGGTCAAGAGCTGGAAGCCGCCGAAGAAGAAAAAGGATCTGGACAAGAAGACCGAAGACCCTGAAGCCGGTGAGAGCGCCGTGGAGCGAGAGCTGGCCGCGCGCGCCATCTTCACCCCCGGTGCGGCCCTCGCCACCCGCATGCAGCCTTCCCACCCCTTGACGCTGGGCCTGCCATCGTCTCCCGCCGTGCTGTTCGAGGGATCGACGATCCTCAAACCCATGGGCGATCCGCGCAAGGACGTTCTCGTGGCGGCGGACGAGAGCCCGGTGATCGCCGGCTTCGCCTGGCCCGAGGCGGAAGAGCGGCTGGCCGGCTCACTCCTGGTCGGCATGGAGCAGAGAGGGCTCGGCAGTGTCGTCCTGTTTGCCCAGGACCCGGCCTATCGACTCTTCTGGCGGGCGACGGCGCCGATCTTCCTGAACGCGGTGCTGTTCGGGCCGAGCACGGGAGTCGGCACCCGATACTGAAAAAAAGAAAACCCCGGCACCCGCCGGGGTTTTCCTTGCCAGCAGAACGCTTGGGGCTAGCGCGTCTTGACGCAGCCGCTGGTCAGGTTCGACCACTCGTACTGATAGCCGAAACCGCCGGTGCCGAAGAACGGCGTGGGCGACCAGGCGCACTTGTCGTCGGCCTCGTTGCCGGAGCGGTCAAACCAGCCGGTGCCGGTCGGATCGGTCACCGCTTCGCGGGTCTCGTGCGACATGAAGTGCTCCTGGTTCTGCACGTTCGACCAGCCCGTGACCGAGCAGCCGCCGCAGCCCGGCCAGGGTTGGATGGAATACTTGGTGGCCGTGGTGCCGCTGCCGATCCAACTGTGATACGCGCAGTACGCCAGGCTCGGACCGCCGCACGAGGTGCTCGTGCCGCTCGAAGAGTAGGAGGTGCTGGGGATGACGACCTCATAGATCGTGCTGGGGTCGTTGCCGCCGTGGCCTGCCAGGTAGGCGTTGACCTCGGACTGGACGACGGCGTCGGTGACATTGGCCGGCGGCGTCGTGGTGTCGAACCAGTCGGCGGTTCCCGAGCCGAGGCTCGTCAGTGTGATGCCGGAGTACTGCGTGATCACGTTGAACTCACCGGTCCCGCCGAATTGAGTGCGGAAAGCCTGCAGCGTGGTGGCGTACACGTTGTCGGCGCCGCCGGTCGCGAAGCTCGGTCCCCAGAAAATGAGGACGACTTTCGCCGAGGTGAGCGTGGGTCCATTGTGGTAGGTCAGGTTCACGGCCCTCGCCTTGTTGAGGCTGGCACCACCCTTGATCGGGGTGTAGATGATGTGGTCGTTCTGCGGTGCGGCGTTCGCCGCGGCCGCCAACAGCCCGCACGACAGGGCCAGCGCCAACTTCAGTCGACTGCTCTTCATTGCTTGAACCTCCGAAAGCCGAACGAATAATGCCACCAGGAATCAGACTCTCCCAATGAGAGCTTTCCCGCTCTGCGTGGCGGCGGTTCTTGAGATGATCCAGTTACCCGCTACCAATTCAAGTGCGCCGAAGACCTGAAAGGGAGACATCGTCCGTTCCCAAAAGGAAAAGCCCCGGCGACCGCCGGGGCTCCTTGAAGCATTGAGACTTTACTTGACCTTGACGCAGGCGTTGTCCGCGTTCGACCACTCGTACTGGTAGCCATAGCCGCCGGTGCCGAAGAACGGCGAGGGCGACCAGGCGCACTTGTCGTCGGCCTCGGCGCCGGTCGTGCCGTCCCACCAGGCATTCACCGGATCGGTCGCGGCTTCGCGGGTCTCGTGGCAGACGAAGTGCTCCTGGTTCTGCACGGTCGACCAGCCGGAGACGGAGCAGCCGCTGCAGCCCGCCCAGGGCTGGATGGAGTACTTCACGGTGTTGGCGCCGGCGGTATATGAACCGTGATAAGCGCAGTAGGAGAGGTGCGCTCCGCCGCACGAGGTGCTTCCACCGCTCGAAGAATACGAGGTGCTCGGGGTGACGACCTCATAGACCGCGCTGTTGTCGAAGGTGTGGCTCGTCAGATAGGCATTGACGTGGGATTGAACGATCGCGTCGGTGACCTTGGTCGGCGGCGTCGTGCAGTCGAAGCCGTCGGGGGTGCCCGCGCCGAGGGTGGCCGCGTTGACCCCATACTGCAGGATGGTCTTCCATTCGCCGGTGGAGCCGAACTGGTTGCGGAAAGCCTGCAGGGTCGAGGCATACCCGGCATCGGCGCCGCCGCTGCAGAAGCTCGGGCCCCAGAACAGGAGGACCAGGTGAGGGTTGGCGATCACGCCGCCGCCATGGTTGGTCAGGAGCGATTTGTCGAGACTCGGAGCCCGGACCCCCTTCGCCATCGTGTAGATGACGTGGTCCGCATCAGCGAAGGGCCGCTGCGCCTTTTCAACAGGAGCCGCGTTCGCAACCGCGGCCAACAAGCCACAGGACAGTACCAGCACAGACGTCAAGCTTGCTCTGTTCATCAAATCCTCCTAGCGATGCCGCTGTGGGGAGCCTCCCCCAAGCGGCGGTTTGGAGACGGCGAAAGCTCGCCGGCTCATGTCACTGATCACACATAAGACTAAGGTGTCCGGACCAGCCAAAAGCGAGCCGCCCGTCATACAAAAAGAACAAGCCCCCGGCCGTGACCGGGGGCTTTCATCCAAGAAGACCCGTCGGGTTACTTGGTCTTGACGCAGCCGCTGTTCGCGTTCGACCACTCGTACTGGTAGGAGTAGCCGTTGGTGCCGATGAACGGCGAGGGCGACCACGCGCACTTGTCGTCGGCCTCTTCGCCGGTCGTGCCGTCCCACCAGCCGTTCACCGGATCGGTGATGGCTTCGCGGGACTCGTGGCAGACGAAGTGCTCCTGGTTCTGCACGTTCGACCAGCCCGAGACGGAGCAGCCGCTGCAGCCCGGCCAGGGCTGGATGGAATACTTGGCGGTGTGGCCGCCGGTGCTGTAGGAGCCGTGGTAGGCGCAGTAGGCCAGGCCCGGGCCGCCGCAGGAGGTGCTGCTGCCGCTCGAAGAATACGAGGTGCTCGGGATGACGACTTCATAGACCGCGCTGTTGTCGAAGGTGTGGCTGGCGAGATAGGTGGTGACGTGCGAGCGGACGGTCGAGTCGGTGACGTTGGTCGGAGGGGTCGAGCAGTCGAACGCGTCGGCCGTGCCGGCGTTGAGGCTGACCGGGAAGTTGATCCCGTACTGGTTGATGGTCTTGAACTCGCCGACGCCGCCGAACTGATTGCGGAAAGCCTGCAGGGTGGAGGCATAGGCGGTCTGCGAGCCGCCACTGCAGAAGGCCGGTCCCCAGAAGAGGAAGACCACGCGGGGGGTGGCGAGCACGCCGCCGCCATGGTTGGTCAGGTTCGACTTGTCCAGGCGCGGAGTCTGGACTCCCCGGGCCGGAGCGTAGATGACGTGGTCCGCATCCGCGAAAGCCTTCTCCATGGTGGGAGCGGCGTTCGCAACCGTGGCCAACAGACCGCAAGACAGTGCCAGCACATACTTCATGTTGCTGTTCATTACCTAACTCCTCCGCATCTGAGGGTTGTGCCTCCTGGCGCCCGTCTCTCCCCATGAGAGCCGTACCCTTCGAAGGCAATCGTTTTGAGAGGCGTATTATCGCCTTCTCGTGAAGCCTGGTTGATAAAGATGCACAAATCTTAAACAAAGGGGCCGCAACCCTCCTGGGTTTCCGAACCGCCGGTTTGGCGGTTGTGGTCTCGCCAGGATGTGGGAAATGACCCTTTCAAAAAGTTAGGGTGCAGGCCGCGGCCAAAAGCGAGCCGCTCTCCGCAAAAAATTTTGGGGAGAGCGGCAGGAAGAGAAACAGAGCCCCGGCGGGCGCCGGGGCTCCTCGGTCGCTCAGCCGCTCACTTGGTCTTGACGCAGCCGTTGTCCGCGTTCGACCATTCGTACTGGTAGCCGTAGATGTTGCCGGTGCCGTCGGTGCCCGGGACGAGGAACGGCGGTGGCCCCCAGGCGCACTTGTCGTCGGCCTCTTCGCCGGTCGTGCCGTCCCACCAGCCGTTCACCGGATCGGTCGCGGCTTCGCGGGTCTCGTGGCAGACAAAGTGCTCCTGGTTCTGCACGTTCGACCAGCCGGAGATCTGGCAGCCGCTGCAACTCGCCCAGGGCTGGATGGAGTACTTGGCGGTGTGCCCGCCGGTGCTGTACGAGCTGTGATAGGCGCAGTAGGCCAAGCTCGGTCCGCCGCACGAGGTGCTGGTGCCGCTCGAAGAGTACGAGGTGCTCGGGATGACGACCTCATAGATCGCGCTATTGTCGAAGGTATGGGTCGACAGATAGGTGGTGACGTGGGACTTGACCTTGGTGTCGGTGACGTTGGTCGGCGGCGCCGTGCAGTCGAACGCGTCGGCGGTGCCACCTGCGAGGTTGTCCGGAAAGGCGACCCCGTACTGATTGATGGTCTTCCACTCACCGGTGCTGCCGAACTGGTTGCGGTAGGCCTGCAGTGTGGCGGCGTAGCCGGCGTCGGCGCCACCGGTGCAGAAGCTCGGGCCCCAGAACAGGTAGACCAGATGAGGGTTGACGATCACGCCGCCGCCATGGTTGGTCAAGAGCGACTTGTCCATCGCATGCTCGACCTGGCCGCCCTTGATCGGGGTGTAGATGATGTGGTCCGCAGGGGCGGCATTCGCCGCGGCGACGGCAAACAGACCGCAAGACAGCGCCAGCAGGGACTTCAAGGCGATCTTCATTTCCTGAATCCTCCGACAATTGAAAATGCGCCACCAGGAACGGTGACCCTAACAACTTAAGGTGTTCGGAGATCCAGAAAAACGAGCCACGCTTCAAAAGGGTGATCTACAACTCGGCCGCGCCCTCTGCCCGACGCAGCACGCGCAGGAAGCTCTCTCCCAGGATCAGGCGGACTCCCGCTTTGTCGATCCCCCTCTCCAGCAGAGCGGCCGTGAGGTCCGGGAAGCGGGAGACGTCCTCGAAGCCTTCGAGGGCGTCGGGGATGCCGTCGAAGTCGGTGCCGATGCCGACATGCTCTTCGCCTCCCATCTCGACGAGGTGGATCACATGGTCGACGAAGGTGGACAGCGGGACCGGCGGCAGCCGGTGCCCGGCGAAGAGGCGCTCGCGTTCCTGCACGTGCTTGTCGGGGTTCGCCAGGTACTCTTCGGTCTCTTGCAGGAACGGCTTCAGGAGGGCGCCCCGCTCCTTGTCGGCCCGGCTCGCCGCGGCATCGACGAACGCCGGGTAGGTGTTGGCCATCACCACCCCGTCCTTGCGCGCGATCTCGCGGATGAGGTCGTCCGGCAGGTTGCGCGGATGGTCGCAGAGCGCCCGTGCCGAGCTGTGGCTGGCGATGATGGGCACTGGCGACACGTCGAGGACGTGGCGCACGGCATCGTCCGAGACATGGGAGACGTCGGGCAGGATGCCGCGCCGCACCATTTCGCGCACGATCTTCACCCCATCGCCGGAGAGGCCGCCATGCGCCGGCGCATCGGTCGAGGCGTCGCACCATTCGTGGCTCGCCCAGTGGGTGAGCGTGACATAGCGCACGCCCCACGCGGCGCATGCCTCCAGAGCGCCGGGAACCAGGAGCGGCCGGCCGTTCTCGAGGCCGAGGAGGACCCCCACGACGCCGCGGCGCGCCGCCCGCCGGATCTCCTCTTCGGTGGTCACCTGCTCCATCGCCCCGGTGAGACCGGCGAGGCACTCCTCGCTGGCGCGGTGGAGATCGAGGACGTGCTGCCATCCACGCTCCGCGCTGAGAGACGCCGGCACGTAGAGGGCGAAGACGAGGGCGTCGACACCGCCCTGGCGAAGGCGGGGGAGGTCGACATGGCGGCCGGGCTGCTGCAGGCGCAGATCGACCGGAGATTCCCAGAGGCGGGTGGGGACGTCGGTGTGGCCGTCGAGGACGAGGCACTCTGCGTGGAAACCCATGGGCGGGATTATCTCCTCCTTCGCCGGTGTTTAAACTCTCGGCCTTGTAAGATCATCCCGGATCGGCTAGGCTTCCAGGTTCCTGGAGCTGCAAATCCCGTTTGAAAGAAGGATACCGTGAAGAAAGACATCCATCCGACGATGCACATGGTGACCGTGGTCTGTGCCTGCGGCAACACCTTTGAGACCCACTCCACCAAGGACGAGGTCCGCCTGGAGATCTGCAGCGCCTGCCACCCGTTCTTCTCGGGCAAGCAGAAGCTCATCGACACCGCCGGCCGTGTCGAGCGGTTCAAGCGGCGCTACAACCAGCCGTCGGCTTCGGCGTAGGCGATCGTGGCCCCGCAGGGCGAGCTGCTGGTCGGCGGTCAGGCGTTGATCGAGGGAGTGCTGATGCGCTCCCCGGGCGCCTATGGCGTCGCCGTCCGCCGGCCGGACGGCTCGCTCGCCCTCCAGCGCGGCAAGGTCTTCCCATTGGGAAAGCGGTGGCCGATCCTCAAGCTGCCGATCCTGCGCGGCTGTGCCGTGCTGTTCCAGTCGCTCTATCTGGGAATCAAGGCGCTGAACTTCTCCGCCGAGCAGGCAGCGGGGGGCGACGCCCAGCCGAACGATTCGAACGCTCCGGCCGCGCCAGCCAAGAAGGAGCTGTCGACCTGGGCGATCGCCGGCTCCATGGCCACCGGCCTGGGGTTGGGCGTCCTCCTGTTCCTGTTGCTCCCTCTCTGGCTGACGCAGATGGCGGAGAAGCACTGGCTCGGCCCGCTCTCCAGCCTGTCGTTCAATCTGCTGGACGGCGGTTTGCGGGGCGTCTTCTTTCTTCTCTACATCTATCTCATCTCGCGCATGAAGGACATCCACCGCGTCTTCATGTACCACGGCGCGGAGCACAAGGTGGTCTTCGCCTGGGAGAAGCAGGGGCCGCTGACCGTCGACGCCGCCCGCGCGCAGAGCCGGCTCCATCCGCGCTGCGGCACGAGCTTCCTGCTCTTCGTGCTGCTCGTCTCGATCGTGCTCTTCGCCCTGATCCCCAAGACCGCGCCGTTCCTCCTCAAGCTGGGTGGACGCCTGGTCCTGGTGCCCGTGGTGGCGGGGCTCTCCTACGAGGTGTTGCGCTTGACCGCCCGCAAACGGGCGGCGCCGCTCTTCGCCGCCCTGGTCGCCCCGGGCCTGGCGTTGCAGCGCATCACCACCCAGGAGCCCACCGACGACATGCTCCAGGTCGCCATCGTCGCCCTGGAAGAAGCGTTGCGCGAAGACGGTCTCCTCGCCGAGGCCGCTTGAGCGCGTTTGAGGCATTGAGGTCCGAGCCATGCTCGAAAAATTGTCCCAGCTTGAAAAGACTCATGAAGAGCTGACCCAGCGGCTCGCCGATCCCGCGGTGCTCTCCGACCGCAAGGTCTACGCCGAGACCAACAAGGCGCTCTCCGAGATCAGCCCCATCGTCGCGCTCTATCGCGACTACAGCCGTCTCCACAAGCAGCGCGCCGAGACCGAGGAGATGCTCGCCGGTCTGCCGAAAGACGACGAGATGTACGAGATGGCCCGCGTCGAGCGCGACGAGCTCACCGCCCAACTCGCGGCGCTCGAAGAGCGGCTGCGCGTCGAGCTGATGCCGAAGGACCCCAACGACGGGCGCAACGTCGTCCTGGAGATCCGCGCCGGCACCGGCGGCGACGAGGCGACGCTGTTCGCCTCCGAGCTGTTCCGCATGTACAGCCGCTACGCCGAAAAGCAGGGCTGGCGGATCGAGGTGATCGACCTCTCCGAATCCGACGCCGGCGGCATCAAGGAAGTCTCCGCCATCGTCGAAGGGCGCGGCGCCTACAGCCGGCTCAAGTACGAAGGCGGCGTCCACCGCGTGCAGCGCGTCCCCGAGACCGAGGCCGCCGGCCGCATCCACACCTCGGCGGTCACCGTCGCGGTGCTCCCCGAAGCGGACGACGTCGAGGTCGAGGTCGACGAGAAGGATCTGCGCATCGACCGCTACTGCTCCTCCGGTCCCGGCGGCCAGGGGGTCAACACCACCTACTCGGCGGTACGCCTCACCCACATCCCGAGCGGCCTCGTGGTGAGCTGCCAGGACGAGCGCAGCCAGATCAAGAACAAGGCGAAGGCGCTCCGCGTCCTCAAGGCCCGCCTGCTCGAAGCCGAGCAGGAGAAGGCCGACTCGGCGATGAGCGAAGAGCGCCGCAAGATGGTCGGCTCCGGCGACCGCTCGGAGAAGATCCGCACCTACAACTTCCCGCAGAGCCGCGTGACCGACCACCGCATCGGCCTGTCGCTCCACCAGCTCCCCACCACCCTCCAGGGCGACCTCGATCCGCTGATCGACCCGCTCGTGTCACACTTCTCGGCGCAGAAGATGGAAGAGGCGGCGCGTACACACTAGATGCAGGCTCAGGTCTCGGCTCAGATCTCAGACATTCAGGAGGAGGCAGCGATGGGCAGGAAGGCAGGCGTTCTCGTCGGTCTCATGGGTGGTCTCAGTCTCTTCCTGACAGGCTGCTTCGACGTCGAGCAGTCGCTCGTCCTCAACAAGGACCTCTCGGGCACCGCCGGGATCCACATGGGAGTGAACTTCGAGCCCATGGTCCTGACCATGCTCCGCATGCAGCGCCAGATGGCCGGCGCGGAAGGCGAGCCCACAGTCGCGGAGATCGCGAAGGCCAAGGAAGATTTCCTCGCGTCCAAGAAACAGGACGCGCCGCCCAGCCCCGAGGTGCAGAGATCCACGATCGAGAAGGCCCTGCCGCCGGGAGTGAAGCTGCTCGACGTCGACATCAAGGACGAGGGATTCAAGCTCGCGGTGCGCATGAGCTTCGCCTTCGACAACGTCCGCAAGCTCCAGGAGATCAAGCTCCCCGACGATCTGAAAGCGCAGAAGGAGAAAGCGGACGGCGAAGCGCCGAAGCCGGCCGGCAAGAACCCCTTCGCCAATCCCTTCGACGGCCTCCAGATCACCGACGAGGGATCGACCCTGCTGCTCACCACGCAGCCCAACAACCCCGTGTCGTCGACGACCGACATGCTTCCCCCCGATACAACCCCCGAGATGAAGAAGCAGATCGAGGAGGCCTTCAAGGGCCTGCACGTCGTCTGGAAGATCGAGACCCCCTTCGAGGTCCTGGAGAGCAACGCCACCCGCCGCGAAGGAAAGACCCTGATCTGGGAGTACGACCTCAAGACCTTCGAAGCGATGACCCCGCAGCAGCGCGCCGAGGGTATCCGGGTGAAGCTGAAGAAGTGACCCTGAAACTTCCATCCGTTCCAGGCGTATTCTGGCTCACCATGAGGGAGATCCTGCGCATGCGCAACGCGACGCTCGCCATCCTTTTGACCCTGTTCGTCTCGACCACCGCCGCCGTCCGCGCTGAGGACGCCCCCAGGGGCGACAAAGGTGGGGAGAAGGCCGCGCCGGCGCCGGCCGCGCCCCGCAAGTTCGTCACCCACCACCGCTTCACCGCCGGCGGGGTGGACATCCCCTACACCGCCATAGCGGAGGACCTCGACCTCAAGGACCGCGACGGCAAGCCCACGGCGCGCTTCTTCACGATCTCCTACATCGCGGAGGGTGTGAAGCGGCAGGAGGACCGGCCGATCACGTTCTTCTTCAACGGCGGGCCGGGCTCCTCTTCGCTCTGGCTGCACCTCGGTTTCGTCGGCCCCAAGCGCATCGACATTCCGAGCGACGCGCAGGACCCGGGCGCGCCGCCCTACCGGCTCAAGGACAACCCGTCGAGCCTGCTGCGCGTCACCGACCTCGTCGAGGTCGACGCGATCGGCACCGGCTTCAGCCGCGCGCTCGGCGACAAGAAGGACGCCGACTTCTGGGGCTACGACGAGGACGCCGACTCCGTCGCCGATTTCATCCGCGCCTTCCTCACCGTGCACGACCGCTGGAACTCGCCCAAGTACGTTCTCGGCGAGAGCTACGGCGGCATCCGCGGCTCGATGCTCGTACCGCGGCTCCAGGAGCAGATGAACATCGGGCTCAACGGCGTCATCTTCATCTCGCCGGCGATCAACATGGGCGCCCTGCCCATCAACACCAGCGGCAACGATCTCACCTACGTCACGCACCTGCCGACGCTCGCCGCGACGGCGTGGTACCACAAGAAGCTCCCGGATTCCTGGCCGAGCCTGCAGGCGCTGCTCACCGAAGTCGAGCAGTTCGCCTCCGGCGAGTACCTGCAGGCCCTCTTCCGGGGAGACTCGCTCTCGGAGACGGAGAAGGGGCAGATCGCCGACAAGCTGCACCGCTATACGGGCGTGTCCAAGCAGTACATCCTCAACAGCAACTTGCGTCTCTTCACCCTCCGCTTCGCCAAGGAGCTGCTGCGCGACGAGGGGATGGTCACGGGCTTCCTCGACAGTCGTTACGTGCAGAAGGAGCTCGACAACGCAGCGGCGTTTCCCGACAGCGATCCGTTGGACGCCAAGACGGGGCCGATCTACGTTTCGCTCTTCCACCAATACCTGCGCAATGATCTCGGCGTCGACATCCAGGAGCCCTACCTGACCCAGAACGACGAGGCCAACCGTAGCTGGAAGCGGCGGAAGAACGCGGCCGGCGCCTTCGCCGGCTTCGTCGACGTCACCGGCGACCTGGCGCAGGGCACCAAGGACAACGAGGCGCTGCGCGTGTTCACCGCCAACGGCTACTACGACCTGGCGACGGCCTACTTCGCCAACGCCTACATGCTGCACCACAGCGGCATCGACCCGGCGCGGGTGACGATCCGGAACTATCCGGCGGGGCACATGATGTATCTCAACCAGGGTTCGCTCGAGCAGTTGTCGAGAGACATCGGGGAGTTCATCCAGAAGAAGTGAGGGGACCCGACGGACGAAGAGGTGCGCGGGCGCGGTGCCAGGTGAAATTGCGGCCTGGGGTGCTACGAAAGAAACCGCTTTGTCAGGTCTTCAAAGTCCTGCAGGAGGTCGCGCTTCCGGTGGAAGCCCCGCTCGACGATGAGTGCCAATGCCGTCTTCGTCGCCTCGAGATCGGAGGCGGTGGCCTCTTGGAGCAGCGCGCGGATGTCGATCGTATCCTGGGGGCGGCGTTCGTCGTCGCGAGCAAGGACCTTGAGCGCCAAGAGCTCGGAGACCCGCGCGACGGGAAGCTCGATGCTCGGAAAGACCTCGATCACCGTCGCCCGCTCGACGACCTCGGGCTCGATACCCGAAGACGCGAAGAGAAGATCGAGAATGACCCCGTGCTCGCCGCTGCCGGACGCGACCAGCCGGACGGTCGCGAGGCGGCCGGTGGTCGCGAGTGAACCGTGGCTCCGCCCGTGCGGAAACCGCCAAACCGCCAACCAAGGCCCATCGGCATCCCAGATCCGCCAACGTCTCCTTGGCGTGGACGGCAACACTCTCTAGTCGGCTTGCGAAGCCTTCCGTGGCCACGTGACCGGCCTCCCGACGCCGTCGCCATATTCCGCGCCAGGGCGGCGCATGAGCCATGCCCACAGCATTTCTTCGATCTCCGTGGCAGATGCATCCGGATGCCGGCGCCGGAGGTTCTGGCGCATCATCCGTTCACCAGCAGAGAAGAGGTCGAAGGCGGTTCTCAGCCTGGCGGCCGCGATCTCTTCCTTGGTCATCCGGTCAAGCGTATCACGCGGGTCCCTACATCGTCTTGACCGTCCCCTTGGCGGTGTGGATCGTCCGTTTGTCCGCAGAAGCGTCTCACTTCGTTGGCCTCACGGCCCGTTTCCTCTTGCCGGGCGCTCCCGGGAGGGCGGCCTGGGCAGTTTTCCAACGGCTCGCACAGCTCTGCGACGCCTCGCGCAAATTTTCGACGCGCCTCACAGAATAAGAACGTCTCCCACAGTTTACGGCGAGGCGCCGTAATTTACGGCGGCCTGGGCAGTTTTCCAACGGCTCGCACAGTTTTGCGACGCCTCGCGCAAATTTACGGCGCGTCTCACGGAATAAGAACGGCTCCCACAGTTTTACGGCGAGGTGCCGTAATTTACGGCGGCCTGGGCAGTTTTCCAACGGCTCGCACAGTTCTGCGACGCCTCGCGCAGATTTTCGGCGTGTCTCACAGAATAAGAACGTCTCCCACAGTTTTACGGCGAGGCGCCGTAATTTACGGCGGCCTGGGTAGTTTTCCAACGGCCCGCACAGTTCTGCGACGCCTCGCACAAATTTTCGACGTGCCGCACAGAATAGGAATGGCCTGCACAGTTTTACGGCGAGCCGTCGCAAAACCGTGGGAGGCGTCGAACTTTACGGCGGCCTGGATAGTTTTTCAATGGCCTGCACAATTCTGCGACGGCTCGCATAAATTTTCGACGCGTCCCACAGAATAAGAACGGCACGCACAGTTTTACAGCGGGCCGTCAAAAAACTGTGGGAGGCGCCATACTTTGCGGCAACCTGTGTCGTTTTCCGGCGACGCGTTCTCAGCGCCGCTGCTTGCGAGCGCTCCCCGCAGGCGGTTGGGGAGCTCCAAGCTCCTTCAGCATCTTGCGGAATGACCGCGAATTCGCCGCCGCCCGCTCCAGATCCAGGACCTTGCAGATCGCGGCCGCATCTCTGGGCTTGTCGAACGTCCTGTCCTTGGAGCAAGCCTTCAGAAGGCCGAGGGCGTCGACAGCATCCGCCCGTCCCGGAGTCACCTGCTTCGCGATCCGCTCCACCTTTTCGAATCGCCCCGCAATTCCCCGGAGCGCCTCCGGATCGGCGACGAACCAGTTCTCGAACATCTTGACCTTGAGGACCACCCGCACGTCCGCTCCCGACGACCTGTCCAACCGAGCCCGAGCCTCCCTTTCCACCGCCGCGGCAAGCTCGGCGGTGCAGTCCTGCCGAGTCTCCTTGTCCATCAGGATCAGAATCCGGTCCGCGCCACGGTGGAGAAGGATCGGGAAACTCTTGCTGGCCACATGAGCGATCTGGGCCGCGCTCGCGAAGGGTTGAATGTCGCAGAGCAGAGGGTTTCGCAGGATCGTGTGCGGCGAGACGATCCTCTCCAGAAGATACGGCAGGCCGGAGT
>DATARD010000374.1:0-17376 GCA_036264355.1 Thermoanaerobaculia bacterium | reverse complement strand
CGCACGGCACCGGCACCCGGCTGGGCGATCCGATCGAGGCCGCCGCGCTCGCGGCGGCGCTCCGCGCGCGCACCGGCCGGCGCGGCTTCTGCGCCCTGGGATCGGTCAAGACGAACCTCGGCCACCTCGACGCGGGCGCCGGCATCGCGGGCCTCTTGAAGACGGCCCTGTCGCTGGAGCATGGACAGTTGCCGCCGAGCCTCAATTTCAGCGCGCCGAATCCGGAGATCGACTTCAGCGACAGCCCGATCTATGTCAACGCCACTCTGAAGACTTGGCCGCAGAGCTCCACACCGCGGCGGGCCGGGGTCAGCTCGTTCGGCATCGGCGGCACGAACGCGCACGCGATCCTGGAGGAGGCGCCGGAGGTGCCGTCCGGTCCCTCACGCGAGCAGCAGCTCCTGGTGTGGAGCGCGAAGACGGAGGAGGCGGCCGACGCGGCGACCGGCAACCTGGAGCGCGCTTTGACTTCCTCGGGCGCTCCTTCACTCGCCGACGCCGCGTTCACCCTGGCGACCGGCCGCCGCGCCTTCGAGCACCGCCGGGCTCTGGTCTGTCGGCAAGGCTTCGACGCGAAGCGCGTCCTCGCCGATCAGGCGCCGCCGGGCCGCCGGCCGGTGGCCTTCCTGATCCCCGGGCAGGGCTCGCAGCGGCCGGGCGCGACCGGCGGGATCTACGCGGCCGAGAAGGTCTTCCGCGCCGAGGTGGACCGCTGCGCGAAGATCCTGCTCCCTCACCTCGGCAGCGATCTCCGCGAGGTCCTTTATCCGCAGGGAGGCGACCAAGAAAACGCGGAGCGCCGTCTTCAGGAGACCGCTTGGGCGCAGCCGGCGGTGTTCGTGACCGGGTATGCGCTGGCGCGGCTCTGGATGTCCTGGGGGGTGCAGCCGCAGGCGCTGCTCGGCCACAGCCTCGGCGAGTACGTCGCCGCCTGCCTGGCCGGCGTGCTCCCGCTCGACGAGGCGCTGGCGCTGGTGGCGCTGCGCGGCCGGCTCATGGGCGGCCTGTCGCCGGGCGGCATGCTCGCCGTGCCGCTCGGCGAGGCCGAGGCGGCGGCTCTCCTCCCCCCCGATCTGTCGCTCGCGGCGGTCAACGGGCCGCAGCGGACCGTCCTCTCTGGCCCGCTGCCGGCGATCGAGGATCTCGAACGGCGGCTCGCCGCGCGCGGCCTCGAAGGGCGGCGGCTGCGCACCTCGCACGCCTTTCACTCGGCGATGCTGGAGCCGGTGCTGCCGGCCTTCGCCGAGCGCCTGCGCGCCATCCCCTTCCAGGCGCCGCGCATCCCCTACCTCTCCAACGTGACCGGCGACTGGATCACCGCGGAGCAGGCGGTTGACCCCACCTTCTGGCTGCGCCAGCTCCGCGAGCCCGTGCGCTTCGGCGACGCCGCCGGCCGTCTCCTGGAAGAGGGAAACCGGGCGCTCCTCGAAGTCGGCGCCGGGCGCGCGCTCGCCGGTCTCGCGCGGCAGCACCCGCTCTTCCGGCCGGAGCATCGCGTGGTGAGCTCCCTCGCCAGCGCGCCGGACGCTGATTCCACCTCGGAAAGCGCCGAGATCCTGGAGGCTCTCGGCCGGCTCTGGGCCTCCGGCGTCGCGGTCGACTGGCCGGCTTACTACCGCGGCGAGCAACGCCGCCGCGTCTCGCTCCCCAGCTATCCGTTCGAGCGGCGGCGCTACTTCGTCGACCGTCCGGCCGGTGCCGCCGCGCCATGGACCGAGCTGGCGATCCGCCAGCAGCAGCTTGTGCAGGACAACGACCTGAATGATTTGGAGATGGGTTCGATGAACAGGGACGTCGAAGAGGCACCGAGCCCCGCGCGCCTGGCGCTGGTGGGGATGTTGAAGGAGATCATCCGCGACCTGACCGGTGTGGACGCCGCCGGGCTCGACCCCGAGGCCGCGTTTCTCGACATCGGCGTCGACTCCCTGCTGATGGTCCAGGCGGCGCAGCGCGTGCGCGACCGGCTCGGCGTCAAGCTGTCTGTGGTCCAGCTCCTGGAGGAGCTGACGACGCTGGACAAGGTGGCCTGGTATCTGGAGGCGGAGCTGCCGGCGGAAGCGCTGGCGGGGCTCGCCCCGCGGGCCCTCACCCCCCAACCCCCTCTCCCATCGCCCCCCCAACCGCCGGGAGAGGGGGCGCCGCCAGACGCTGACTTAACGGCCACGGCCTCCGCGCCCGGGGTTGAAACCCGGGGCTACGCGCCTGCGCCCACAAGGGGCGCCGCCCCCTCCCCCCCGGCGGCGGGTGGCGGAAATGCCCCGGAGGGGCATCGGCACGTAGCCCAGGGTTTTAACCCTGGGTTGGGTGAGGGCGCCTCCGACCTCACGCAGCTTTTCGCCCAACAGCTCCAGGTCCTGTCCCAGGTGATGGCCCAGCAGAACCAGATCCTCCTGGGCGCCCCTGCCGCCCCGGCTCCGCAAGCCCATCCTGCTCCGCCTCCCCCGCCGCCTGCAGTCCAGTCTCCCGCTCCGACGCCTTCCGCTCCTCCCACGCCATCCGCCTGGACCCCGATCGCCGTCTTCCATCCGATCGACCGCCGTCCTCCCGAGGAGCTTTCGCCGCAGCAGAAGGAGTACCTCGACCAGTTCATCGCGCGCTATACGGCGCGCACCGCGAAGTCCAAGCAACTGAGCGCGACCTACCGCCCGGTGCTCGCGGACGGCCGGTTCACGGTCTCCTTCCGCCGCATGTGGAAGGAGATCGTCTATCCCATCCACAGCCAGCGCTCGAAGGGCTCGCGCATCTGGGACGTCGACGGCAACGAGTACGTGGACATCAGCATGGGGTTCGGCCTCCACTTCTTCGGCCACTCGCCGGAGTTTCTGAACGACGCCTTGGAGCGCCAGCTCCGCCGCGGCATCGAGGTGGGGCCGCAACTCGCCCAGACCGGGCGGGCGGCGGAGATGCTCTGCGCGCTGACCGGCATGGACCGCGCGATGTTCTGCGCCACCGGCACCGAGGCCGTGCTCGGCGCCCTGCGGGTGGCGCGTACCGTCACCGGCCGCAGCAAGATCGTGATCTTCACCGACTCCTACCATGGTTGGTCCGATGCCACCATGGTCCGCCGGCCGGGCTTGCGGACGGTCCCTGGCGCGCCGGGGATCTCGCCGCGCGCGATCGAAGAGGTGATCGTCCTCGACTATGGCACCGAGGACGCGATCGAGCAGCTCGCGGCGATCGGCCATGAGATCGCGGCGGTGCTCGTCGAACCGGTGCGCAGCCGCTTCCCGGACGTCCAGCCGCGGGAGTTCCTCCACGCTCTGCGCCGGGTGACCGAGCAGACCGGCGCGCTGCTCATCTTCGACGAGATCGTCACCGGCTTCCGCATCCATCCGGGCGGAGCGCAGGAGCACTTCGGCGTGCGCGCCGACCTCGCGACCTACGGCAAGATGATCTCCGCCGGCCTCCCGATCGGCGCGGTCGCCGGCCGCGCCGCCTACATGGACGCCCTCGACGGCGGCACCTGGCGCTTCGGCGACGACTCCTATCCGATGGCCGAGAAGACCCTGTTCACCGGCTCCTACTTCAAGCACCCGCTGACCATGGCCGCCGCCTGCGCCGTGCTGGAGCACCTGCAGCGGGAGGGTCCGGCCCTCCAGGAGCAGCTCAACGCGCGCACCGCCCGGCTGACCGCGGACCTGAATTCCTACTTCCAGGCGAGCGGCGTGCCGATCGAGGCGGTGAGCTTCGCCTCGCTTTTCCGCTTCCGGCCGGCGCGCGAGATGCAGCTCCCGGAGCTGTTCTACTTCCACCTGGTCGATCACGGCATCTACTACACCCAGGAGTCGGGCAACTGCTTCCTCACCACCGCCCACACCGACGAGGACGTGTTGCGCATCCGGCGCGCGGTCGCGCAGAGCGTCGAGGACCTGGCGGCCGGCGGCTTCCTGCCCGGCGCCCATCCGGTGCCGATGCCGGCGATGCCCGAGCTGCGCGAGACGAAGCTCGCCGCCGACCGGCTCACTCTCACCACGATTGGCATCCGGTCGCGGGTCAACCAGGCTCCCGAGGAGCAGATCCGGCGCATGCCGTTCTCCGTCCCGCTGCGGCGGGGCGTGGACTTCAGCCTCTCCTACTTCGGCCCCTACGAGGCGCGCTTCGAGCCCGCCAAGTACGACCTCCTGCTCACCGGGGCGCGCTTCGCCGACGAGCACGGCTTCACCGCGGTCTGGCTGCCGGAGCGGCACTTCCATCCCTTCGGCGGCTTCTCCCCCAACCCGTCGGTCCTCGCGGCGGCCCTGGCGCGCGAGACGAAGCACCTGCAACTGCGGGCCGGCAGCACCGTGGTCCCCCTCCACCACCCGATCCGCCTCGCGGAGGAATGGTCCGTCGTCGACAACCTCTCCGGTGGCCGGGCCGGCGTCTCCTTCGCCTCCGGCTGGCACGCCAACGACTTCGTGTTCGCGCCGGCCGCCTTCGAGAGCCGCCACGAGGCCATGTTCGAGGGAATCGAGAAGATTCGTTCCCTCTGGCGCGGCGAGCCGCTGCACGTCCGCGACGGCCTGGGCACCGAGCTCGACGTCCTCCTCCATCCGCTGCCGAAACAGCGCGAGATCCCGATCTGGCTCACCGGATCGAGCCCGGCGATCTTCGCCAAGGCCGGCGCGATGGGAGCCGGCATCCTGACCAACCTGCAGAGCCAGCCGCTCGACGAGCTGGCGGAGAAGATTGGGCTCTACTACGAGGCGCTGGTGCTGCACGGCCACGATCCCGCCTCCGGCCGCGTGACGCTCCTCCTCCACACCTTCGTCGGCGAGGACCTGGAGACGGCTCGGGCGCAAGCCGAGGTACCGCTCCGCGCCTACCTGCGCGCTTCGTTCGATCTCAACCGCAAGCTGGTCGAGAGCCAGGGCCGGGAGGTCGATTTCGACGCGGGCTCGGAGAGCGATCTCGACTACGTCCTCGACGCCGCCTACGAACGCTTCGTCAGCGAGCACGCCCTGGTCGGCACTCCGGAGAGCTGCGCCGCGGTGATCGAGAAGCTCATCCCGCTCGGCGTCACCGAGATCGGCTGCCTGATCGACTTCGGCGTCGATCCCGCCCTGGTGGCCGCCTCCCTCCCCGCGCTCGACCGGCTGCGCCAGCGCTTCGCGAAGAAGGACTACGCCGAGCTGCCGGTGACCGACGGCCAGCGTGTCCTCTGGCTCGCGTCCAAGATGAGCCCGATGGCCAACCGGTCGTACAACGAGCCGCTGGCCCTGCGCCTGCGCGGCCGGCTCAACGTCCCGCACCTCCACGCGGCCCTCCAGACCGTCTCCGACCGGCACCAGGCCCTGCGCTCCTCCTTCAGCACCGACGGCCGGCAGAAGATCGCCGATCCGCGGCCGGAGGCGCTCCCCCTGATCGACTACTCGGGGTTGCCGGAGCCGCTGCGCTCGCGGGAGGTGCTGTGGTGCCTGAAGACGTGGGCCGGCGAGGTCTTCGACCTCGAAAACGGACCGCTCCTGCGCGTCTGCCTGCTGCGGCTGGCAGCGGAGGATCACTACCTGTCGCTCGTCGCCCACCACATCGTGATCGACGGCGGCTCGGCCGGCGTCATGGTGCGCGAGCTCACCAGCCTCTACGCGGCCCTTTCGGCCGGCGCGCCGAACCCCCTGGGACCGCCGGGATCGTTTGCCGAGTACGTGCTGCGGGTCTGCTCCCGGTCACCCGAGGCGCCGGATCAGTTGGCGGCGGAGGCCTTCTGGCGCGAGGTCTTCGCCCGTCCGGTCAGCCTGCTGGAGCTGCCGCTCGACCGCCCGCGTCCGCGCACCCTTCAGTTCTGGGGCGACCGCCCGCAATACCAGATGGAGCCGGAGCTGATGCGCGGCCTCCGGCAGCTCGCCGCGCGCGAGAAGTCGACGCCCTACGCCGTCGTCCTCGCCGCCTTCGGCGCGCTCCTCCAGCACCTCACGCGGCACGACGACATCATCGTCGGCGTGCCGTCGCGCGATCCCTCGGTCACCGGGGCGATGGTGGGCTATTTCATCAACCTGCTGCCGGTCCGCATGCAGCGCCTCACCGGCGACACCTTCTCCACCCTCCAGGCGCGGGTCAAACGGGAGCTGCTCGGCGTCCTGGAGCACCAGAACTTCCCGCTCAACCGCCTGCTCGAAAAGCTGGGGCTGGCCGGCGGCCTCGACGGCTTCCTCATCGGCTGCACATTCAACGTGGAGCGCCTCGAAGAGCCGCAGCCGATGGTCGGCGTCGAGTGCGAATACGCCTGGATCTACCACGACGCCGCCCGCATCGACCTCCACGTCAACCTGGCGGAGGAGGCCCGGAGCGGCGGCGCCCAAGTGGACTTCGCCTTCAAGACCACGACCTACGACCGGGCGTCTGTCGAGCGCTGGGCCGGCGCGTTCTTCGCGGTGCTGCGCCAGATCGTCGGCGATTCCGCGGCACGGCTGGACGCCCTGTCGCTCCTCTCGCCGGCCGAGCGCCAGCAACTGATCGTGGAGCACAACGATACGCAAGACGGCGCCGCCCTCGCCGTCATCGCAGCGGGCGCGTGCCTGCACACCCTGGTCGAAGAGCAGGCGGCGCGGCGGCCCGCGGCGCCGGCCGTGGCCCTGGGCAGCGAAGGGCTCTCCTACGGGGATCTCAACCGCCTGGCCGACCACCTGGCCGGCAAGCTCAAGAAGCTGGGAGTCGGGCCCGAGGTGAAAGTCGGCCTCTGCCTCGACCGCTCGCTGGAGCTGATTGTCTCCCTCCTCGCCATCCTCAAGGCGGGAGGAGCCTACGTTCCCCTGGAGCCCGGCCAGCCCAGGGACCGTCTGGTGTTCTTCCTGGAGGACGCGAAAATCCCGCTCCTCCTCGCCCGTCGCGCCGTCATCGACAAGCTGGGAGATGGACTTGGGACGGGCACGCGCGCCCTCGACATGGACGTGGCCTTCCACGAGGTCTGGTCGGCCGGCACGGCGCCGAGTCCGGTTTCCACCACTCCGGCCACAACCCCCGATCCCGACCATCTGGCCTATGTGATCTACACCTCCGGGTCCACCGGAACCCCGAACGGCGTCCCGGTCAGCCATCGCGCGGCGGTCAACCTGGTCCGCCAGATGGCGGCCCTCTACGGAGTCGGTCCGCACAGCCGCATCCCGCTGGTCGCCGCGTTGAGCTTCGACGTCTCGGTGTTCGAGATGTTCACCGCGCTGGGCTTCGGGGGCTGCCTCTGCCTGATCCGCGACGAGGAGAGGGCCAACCCCTTCCTGCTCGCCGACCGGCTGGCGAGCTACGGAGTGACCACCGCGTTCTTCACGCCGACGACGCTCTCCGTTCTCCCCGAGCCTCCGCTCGCCGGAGTGCCCTTGCTGGGCGTCGGCGGCGAAGCCTCACCGAACGACCTCGTCGAGCGGTGGTCACGCGGGCGCCGTCTCCTCAACTGCTACGGCCCCACCGAGGCCACGGTCTTCGCGACCGTCGGGGCCTTCGCCGACCAGGGCCCGTTGGCGAAGAGCCCGCCCATCGGCCGCCCCATCGGCAACCTCGAGGTCCACCTCGTCGACCCCGTGCTGCGCCCGGTACCGCTCGGGGTCACCGGAGAGATCGCGATCGGCGGCACCGGCGTCGCGCGCGGCTATCTCGGCCGCCCGCAGAAGACCGCCCAGCGCTTCGTGCCGGACCCCTTCGCCGCCCTCCGCGGGGAGGCCGGAGCGCGCCTCTATCTGACCGGCGACCTGGCGCGCCGGCAGCACGACGGCCGCATCGAGTACCTGGGGCGCGCCGACGGCCAGATCAAGCTGCGCGGCGTGCGCATCGAGCTGGGGGAGATCGAGTCGCTCCTCCGCGCCCAGCCCGGCGTGTTGGACGTCGCCGTGGATGTGCGTGGTGACAAGACCAACCAGGTGCTGGCCGCCGCCGTGGTGTGGGAGGAGGATTGGCCGGAGAAGAACATCGACCTCCTGCAGAAGGCGCTCGAAGCGCGTCTGCCCGAAGCGATGATCCCGGCGACCTGGGTCGAGCTCAAGGCGCTGCCGCGCACCGCCAACGGCAAGCTGGACCGCCTCGCCCTGCGCGCCATGCAGGACGAGCGCACGCGCCGCGAGCACGTCGAGCCGGAGACAGCGCTCGAGCGCTTCCTGGTCGACCTCTTCCGCGAGGTCCTGCACGTCGACCGTGTGGGCCTCCACAACAACTTCCTCGAGCTCGGAGGAAACTCGATCAACGGCGCCATGCTGGCCTTCCACCTCCAGGAATCCCTCGGGGAAGACATCCACGCCATCATCATCTTCGACGCCCCGACCGTGGCGGAGCTGGCCCACTTCCTCGCCGTGCGGTTCCCGGACAAAGTGATGGAAGCCTGGGGAGAAGAGAGCCTGCCGGAAAGCGTGCGCCAGGCCATCCTGGAGATGGTCGCCGGCATGGACGAAGAGGAGCTGAAGAGTCAGGAGGGTGAGCCGACGGTGACCGGCGTCGGAGCGTGAGTGGGATCCGCTCGAGTGGCGGCTCTTCAGCAGCTCACGGCGCTCAGGCGCCAGTGCTCGTCTGCTTTTCTCGTGATCGCCAGCGGCTTGGCGTCGATGCGCAGGAGCGGCCCCGATCGGGCCACCACTTACCCCAGTCGGGCCACTACTTACTCCGGTCGGGCCACCACTTACCCCAGTCGGGCCACTACTTACTCCGGTCGGGCCACCACTTACCCTGGTCGGGCCACCACTTACCCTGGTCGGGCCACCACTTACCCCAGTCGGGCCACCGCTGACCCTAGTCGGGCCACTACTCACCCTGGCCTAGCCTCTACTCCGCCCAGGGCAACCACCACCCTCCCTGGGGTGGCCCCCGTCCAGACGAGGGCAGATTCCATCTCGAACAGGGGGGACTGTAGCCCGGACGGGGTGGATTGAAGCCCGATCAGGGCAGATGGAAACCCGAGCGGGGAATCTTCGCTCTCCAGAGGGCTCGCTTCCATCCTGAGAGGGGTAGCCGTCGGCGAGACGCGACCAGCTCAGCCGCCGGAATGTGCGTAGCACGGCTGGCCGGACGACGAGCCGAACTGAAGTGGCTCCGGCAGTCCTAGCGCGGCGGCAAGCGCAGCAAGCGCTGGTAGACGCTGTCGATCACGGCTGCGATCTGCTCGGGAAGGCCGTCCATTCCGGACCCCGCCCGGAGCCTGGGCTGGCGCAACGCATCCGCGTAGTCGAGGATCTGTTCTCCGGCTGCGACCGTGAGGTCCGCGCCGCGTGCCAGCCGTTCCAGGTGGTCAGGGTTGGGCTCGACGGCGCCCAGCTCATACTTGGCGAGGAGGCCCGGAGACACGCCGGTGGTCTCGCCAAAGGCGATCTGCGTCTCGCCGGAGAGTGCCCGAAACAGCCGTACCAGACGATTGATCCGTCTCATCCGCTCCTCCACTGTCATGAAATGGGGAATTTTCGCCGATCATGGAGTCGTGCGCGGCCCGCGGGGCCACGGAGGCCCGCCGCCGGCGCCGTGCCGGAGAATCCCCCATGCGCCGAAGTCTCGCCGTCTTCGCCGTCACCACCGCCCTCCTCGCCGCGCCGGCCGGCCGGCCGGTCCTCCTCGACCGCATCTGGTCGGTCCTCTCTGCGATCTGGAATGGACCGTCCACTGATGCAGGCTGCGGGGCAGACCCCTACGGACTGTGCGCTCCCGCCGCGCAGCCCACGGCCGATGTAGGCTGCGGGTTCGACCCCTTCGGCCGGTGTACCTCTGCCGCACAACCCGCGGCCGATGCAGGCTGCGGAATGGATCCCTACGGACTATGCACCCCCGCCGCGCAGCCCGCAGCTGATGCAGGCTGCGGAATGGACCCCTTCGGCTGCCCGAAAGGCTCATGATTCAAACCGGAGGCCCTGGTCGTAGCGGGCGCGGAACAAGTAGCGCAGCACCTTCCGGGTCAATTCAGGCGTAGCAGTTTCGCGTTCCGCTGCTTCCTGGAAGAGCCGTAGCGCAGCCAGGGCCTCCCGGTGCACCCCTTCGGACTTGAAGACGGCAGCCAGCTCTCGGGCGAGGCTCCTGACTTCGGTCGTCCGGCCTTCGTCCAACAGCAGGGCCGCTTCCTCCAGTAGAGCCAGGGCCACGTCGTACAACATGTCTCTTGCTATAAAGTTCCGACGGGCCTGCTCCAATAATCTTTTAGCCTTCCCCGGCTGCCCCAAACCGGCGGCAATTCTGCCGTCTAGCCATGTAACTCGGCTCAGAAAGATCTCGTCCCCAAGCTTCGTGGCAAGGTCGCGCACCTCCTCCAGCAATGTTATTGCTTCTTTGTAGCGGCCGAGGTGGCTATACACCACAGCGAGATTGAACAGCAACATATACGACATGCGCGGGTCGCCTCGGCCTTCGACGAGAGGCTCAGCGAGAAGTAGAGCCTCCATGGCCCGGTCGTACTCACCCATGGTCTCCAGTGTGAACCCCTTCATGATCAAGGAGCGCTCCGGGAATCGGCTCACCTGTCTGGCTTCGTCAAGAAGGGAGAGAGCCTCCTCGAACTTGCGTTGATCTCGGCGCAAGGCCCCTTCCAGATCGAGCAGTCTCCCTGGATCGAGCACGCCGTCCGGATCGGAGCCGGCATGCCAAAGCTCCTTGGCTTCCTCCAAGCGAGCCTCGGCCGTTTTCAGCTTGCCTGAGACGCGCACGACGTTGGCGCCGTGGCCAGCCGCGTAGCCGCGGACGCGGTTTCTCCAGCTTTCCGGCCCGCGGACGTGCAAGGCGATCTCCTCGGCGAGATGCGCCCGCGCCGCGGCGCGGTCCAGGTCGCGTGAGGCCTGCACGACCGACTCCTCGCAGACATGCTCCATCAGCGCCCAGCTCTGATACCGGGGATCTGACCGCACCGCGGCCATCTGCTCGTCTTCGGTGAGCTTCTTGAGCTCGCCCCACAGGCGGCCGGCCTGCCAACGGGCCGGCTCGAGGTCGGCCGGCCGCGGGTAGATGTCCAGCGGCGGCGCCGCGCGGGAACGCAGGACGGCGTCTCGAAGAACGGGCCGCGCCAGGCGCGCGACTTCCAGAACTCCGATCTCGACCTCGTCTTCTTCCTCGGCCGTCAGTGCCGGGTCCTCGGAATCCCGCCGCTCCGGCGACAGGGCCGCCAGCGATTCGAGACACCCGGTGACGATGGCGACCTCGGCCGGCCGGCCTTCCACGGCGGCGAGGAAGCGCGCGTAGCGATCGGCCGGCATGTCCTCGCTCTTCAAGTGGAGCGAGACCTTCTTCTGTGGGATTCCGGCCCGGGCGCCGACCTCTTTCTGCGACAGGCCCCGCCACAGAGCCAGAATCGAGACGATCAGCGAGCGCAGCGAACGAATCATCAGCATCCCTCCCGCGAGTTAGCACCCTCACAATGAGTTGAGTGCTCGCGAAGGATAAAACGTGACGCCCTTCCCGGGAGGAAATTTCGCCTCCGCGGGAAGCAGGCGCTCAACAGGGAACTTTCGCCGGAGTCTGGAAGGAGACACTTGAAGGCTGCCTGACCTCGCCGATCCTCTCCCGTGTGAGCAGACCAACCTGGAGGGGGACCGATGCCGCAGACGCCCGACCTTGCCCGAGACACCGAACAGACCCGCCGCGATCTCTATGACCTGGTGGTCGGGATGCAGTTCTCGCCAATCGAAGGGGCCGGACCCGACGACTACGCCGGACCCTCCTACACTCCGGACGACGCCGGCCTCAAGGTGTTCCGGCTCTTCGGCCGCTGGTTCGCGGTGTGGACCGATCTGGACGAGGAGAGCCTCCCGGAGAACCGCAGGATCGAGCTCGTCCGCATCGAGGCGGACCCCTCGGTGCCTTTCGGCGTGGTTCTGCACGAGGTCTGATCCTGGACTCCGAGCTCAAGCGCAGGCGCGGCGTCTATTCCACCCCAGCCCCTTTGGTCCGCTACGTCGTCCGTTCCGTGCACCTTCTCCTGCAGTCCCGGCTCGGCCTGGCCGGCGGGCTCGCCGATCCCGGCGTGCGGCTGCTCGATCCGGCGGCCGGGTCGATGAATTTCATTCGCGCCGCGTGGCGCATCGTTCTCGAGTCAGCGTGTCCAGGAATGTCCCATTTCACGGGAATCGAGCTGTTGCCGGACCTCCACACGCGGGGGCGCGCCACGCTGCGCCGTTTTTTGAACGTGATCGGTTGCGATGCCGGGCCGGCAAGGATTTCCACCGTGAACGCCGACGCCCTGGCGCCGCCGCCGGAGATTCTCGATCACTCGTTCAACGTGATCGTCGGCAATCCGCCCTGGCGCGGGCGCTCCAGCCATCACGGCCGGTGGATGGCCGACCTTCTCCGCGACTATTTCCGGATGGACGGACCGCGGGAGGGCAATCCGAAGTGGCTTCAGGACGACTACGTCAAATTCCTCCGCCTGGCGCAATGGCTGATCGAGCGGCAAAGTGATCAGAGCGGAGGGATCGTGGCCTTCGTGCTCAATCACAATTTCCTGGAGGCTCCGACGTTTCGCGGCCTGCGGCAATCGCTTCTCACGGCTTTCCAGGAAATCTACGCCCTCGATCTGCACGGCAACGCCCGGCGGAGGGAGAGCGGCAACGTCTTTCGCGGCGTGGCCCAGGGAGTGGCGGTCCTCTTCCTGGTGAGAAAGCCGGGGCTGCCGCCGCGCGTGTTGCGTGCCGATCTCCACGGCAGCCGCCGGGAGAAGCTCGCCACTCTCGGCCGCACCGACGTCCTGACGACCGCCTGGACCCCGGTGAGCCCGCGGCCGCCGGCTTTCCTGTTGATCCGAGGCGACCGCGCGGTCGAGCGGGAGTATGAGCGGGGCATCTCAATCCCGGACATCTTTCCGGTCCACGGCGCCGGCCTCGTGACCGGCCGTGACGCCGAGCGGACGGCTCTGGACCGGGACACCCTGCGCGCGCGCTTCGGCGAGGAGCATGGAAAAGCGATCCTGCCGTTCCTGGCCCGGCCATTCGACCTGCGATTCGTCCTGTATCAGAAAGAGTTTCTCGCCCGACCGCGCTCGGCCTTGATGTCCCACCTGCTCGATGGCGCGAAGGGAGGGAACATCGGGTTGATCGTTCCGCGGCAGACCAAGGAGGAGCCGGGAGCCCTGGTGACGCGCTGGATCGCCGGCCACAAAGTGGTGAGCGCCCACGACGTGTGCTCGCTCTTTCCTCTCTACCTGGGCCGCGGACCCGAGCGCCGGCCGAACCTCGCGCCGGGGCTCGCCGGCCGGCTGGGCGGGCTCCTGGGAGACGAGCCGCCGCCCGAGGCAATCCAATGCTACGTCTACGCCGTCCTCTACAGCCCACCCTACCGCAAGCGCTACCGCGAGCTGCTGCGGAGAAGCTTTCCGCGCATTCCGTTGCCGCCGGACTGCGGACGCTTCGCCGTGCTGGCCGCGCTCGGCGGCGAGCTGATCGCCCTGCATCTGTTGCAGGACGTCCGGCTCCACCGGGCCTGGAGCCGCGGCTGTGAAGAGATCGAGCCGGATCTGCTGGACTACCGCATCGGCGCCTACCCGGTGCTCCGCCAGTGGCTCCAGGCGCGGCGCAACCGGATCTTGAGCCGCGAGGACTCGCGGCATTTCCAGCAGGTCGTGGAGGCCCTGCGTCTCACGCGCGACGTGCAGGCGAAGATCGCGGACGTGCCGATGGGATGAGTCCCGGACCGCCAAGACGAGGCGGACCCCGGCCAAGGCGAGGCGGACCGTTTTCTCCTCCGGCCCCTCCGCCCACCCAGGAGGGGGCAAGCCCCTCCACTACTTTGGGTTTACGCCGGCACTCAAGTTAACGCCTATGGGTCTTGCCCCTCCCGAAAACAACGAAGATCGGAGTCGGGTTCAGTCCGACCGGTTTCAGCCGCCCGCCGGCAGCCCCACGTCAACCCCAACCCCAACACTGGCACCTCGGAATTCTCACTCCGAGATCCGGATGGGTACTCTACGTCACGATCAGTGCGCTCTCTGCGCCTTAATGGCTCGCCCAAACAGGTGCTAGGGAGGCGAAGGGTTGGAAGCGATCGCGAAGAGATAGAGGAGCACACCGGCGGCCACGAGCGAGCCTCCCAGAAAGAGGAAGGCGAGGAAGGCTGTCGGGTGAGACCAGAGCATGGTGATCACCTCAATGATCAATCCCAGGCTCACCAGGAGCCCGGAAAGCCTCAGACGGCGCGACAGGCTCGATTGGGTCACGGCTTCTCCTCCTTCCACAGCTTGACGCCGTCGCCTGGCGAACTACCTGCCGGGTGAGCTCCTGCTCAACGCCAACAACGGGAACTACCGGGCGCACGTCTACGGCGTGAACCTGAGCCTGATCTTCTGAGAGCAGGCATAGCCCAGGGGCCGGATCACCGGCCCCTTCCCGCCTGGCCGCCCCGTTCTGGGGCGGTTTTTTTTCGTTCAGGCGGCAGGGATCTCGGCGGTGGCGATCGGGGTGTAGGTCAGGATCCAGTAGTGCGGGAGGAATCCGACCCGGACATTGAGGGCCAGCCCCCGCACGGCACGGCGCAGCTCGTCTTCGCTGGGAAAGTTCTTCAGCACCTCATGCACGCTGCCGTCGTCCAGCGTGCGCCGCTGGTAGGTGTTGCCGTCCGCGTCACGCCGCGAGACCGCTGTGCTGCTCCCTTCGACGTAGGCGTTGTCGATGAACACCATCGTGGCGCCGGGAGCGAACGCGCGATGCAGGCCGGTCAGGAAACCGCGCAGGCGCTCCTTGGGGACGTGCGACCACCAGAAGCCGGCAAGGCCGCCGGAAAAACGCTGCGGGAACGCGGGGAGCGCATAGGCGTCCGCGCGGAGGAGGTCGACCGGCGCACCGAGAGTGGACTTGGTGCGTGCGATCTCCAGCACCTCCTCGTTGAGGTCGACACCCGTCACCGACGCCGCGGTGCGTGCGAGGAGCTGTGTCCAATACCCCGTGCCACAGGCCACCTCCAGCACGTTGCGGCCGGCGAAGGTCTCCAGCACGAAGGAGCGCAAGACCCGGAGGTCCGCCTGGCGCTCCGGCTTCTGAAAGATACGTTCGTACTCTTGCGCTCTCTGCGCATAGTAACCAGCCATCGTAGGCTGCATCTTGAGGGAGGCACGCATCGTCCGTCTCCTGAGGAGCCTTACAGCAGTTCGCCGTGCTCAAGAGCAAGACCGATGCCGCCCTATCCTCCCCTGGAGACCTGGCTCGAGGCGTCTCCTGGGGTGCACACCGCCGTTGCGGATTGTGGACGGTCTCTAGTCGACTTCGATGCGTCCCTCGCTCATCAGCACGCAAAACCCTCCGATGTGAATGGCCACGACGACGCCCGCTCTCTTCTCCGTGCGGGCTTCCAACACGCTGGGACGCCCCATCTCCACCCCCTGGGCGATGCGCCAGCGGAAGCTGCCGTCCGCCGCCGCGTCGTAATGACTGAGCAGGGCGGCCAAGGCGCAGTTCGCGCTGCCGGTCGCGGGGTCTTCGGGAACGCCGTCCAGGGGCGCGAACATGCGGGCGCGCAGATCGAACTCGTCGGCGCTCCGGGTATAGAGGTGGACGTCGGGGGTCACTCCCGCGGCGACGAACGCATCCAGGCCCGTCATGTTGGCCCGCGCCCGCTCCAAGGCCGCACGGTTTCTGACCTCCGCGATCAGGAACGGCAAGCCGACCGAGGCGACCTGAGGCGGATGCGTGCCGGTGACGACGTCGTCCGCGGTCAGCGAAACCGCCGCGGCCAGGGCCTCCGCGGAGATCGCCGTGCCAAGAGAAAGACTCTGCGGAGCCGCCAGCTCACACCAGATCGGCCTGCCCGGGTCCTGGCGAATCGTGACCGGGACCAGCCCAGCCTTCTCCTCGAAGGTCACCGTGACCGGCGCACCGATCTCGCCGAAGTCGCCCCTGGAGGCCAGGACGAACGCCGTTCCGACGTTCGGATGGCCGGCAAAGGGCACCTCGGCGGTCGGCGTGAAGATGCGAACCCGGCGCGTCTGCCCCGCCTCCGCGGGAAGCACGAACGTGCTCTCGGAAAAGTTGAACTCGCGGGCGATCTGCTGCATCTGCCGGTCCGAGAGCCCTTCGGCCTCGGGCAGCACAGCCAGTTGATTGCCCCCGAAACGCGTATCGGTAAAGACGTCACAGAGGAAGTAGCGGTAGGTCATGGGGGGATTCTACCCCCCGCGCTTCTCCCGCAGCGCCGCGACCTCCTGCTGGAAGCCGGGCAGGATGGCTTTCACGAAGGCGTTCGAGACGAGGCGCTCGAAAATCGCCCAGGCGCTGGTCTTCGGACCGGTGATCGGCCCCGAGAGGTCGGCCACGGTCGCGACCTGGTCGCGGGGGCGGTTCTTGAGGACGTGCGAGAGGCCGCCCACGACCTTTTCATAGAGCTTGTGCAGGACCGGCTTGTTCTTATCCTGCTGCGGATCGTAAACCTGGACGTCTTTGAAGAGCGGTTTCACATAGCCCTTGAGGTAACCGTTGCGGACCTGCATTTCGGTGTAGACGAAGAAGGTGCCGGCGGCGACGTCGAGCTTGGCGTAATCGCGCAGGAGGTCGTTGATCGCAGGCAGGCTGGCGTTCTCCACCGCCAGCTTGAGGTCGAAGTCGGGACCGTTGTCGTCGGCACGGAAATGGGAGGTGCCGTGGACCGAGCCGCCGCCCATGAAGCGGCCGGTGAGACGCGCGGCAGCCGGCCCGTCCTGGAAGCCGCTCGACAGGTTGGTGACCTCCAGGTCCGCGTTGCCGACGAAGAAGCGGAAGGGGTGCGCCGAGGCCTTGTTGATCAGGCCGACCTGGCCGTCGACGACGTGGAACCGGGCGATGTGGACCGGCATGCTCGGTTGCGTGTTCTCGGCGACCTTCTTGACCTCTCGGCCGCGCTCCTTCTCGGCGGGTGCGGTGGCCGCGGTGTGGATATAGTCGAGACGGAGCCCGCGGATGGTGGCGTCGGCGATGCGCGCTTCCCGGTGTTTGGGGCCGTACTCGACCTCTCCATGCGAGGAGGCGAGGCCGCCGGAGAGCGACAGGTTCGCCTTGGCGCCGATCGACTGCAAGCGGTCCAGCGGGACGTTCTGCACGCTGTAGACGACATGGACGCCGGGGAAGGGGGCGGCCAGGAAGTCGGCGTTGCCGTCCACGACGCCACGGCCGGCGTCGAAGATCACTCCCTCGGCGTGCAGGGTCGACGGGTAGACGCGGTCGCGCGACTGGATGTTCCGGATGTTCGACGCCGCAAGGTTCAGGTGGGAGATCTCGAACGGCTTCCGGGGATCTTCGTCGATGTAGACGACGCTGCCGTCGCGCACTTCGAGATGGTCGACCTTGAGGGGGTAGATCGATTCGAAAGCCTGTTGCCAGCCGCGGTCCTTGAGACTCATCCGGTCACGCGATTCCTGCCGGAGCTGCGGCAGGTTGACGTGGACCCGGGGCTGTACGAAGACGGCGTCGGACACCAGGTGCCCGGTCAGGATCTGCCGCCACTCGACGCTGATCTTGAGGCGCTGGATGTCGGCCACCGGCGGCTCGGGATTGGCCT
>DATARD010000303.1:0-11404 GCA_036264355.1 Thermoanaerobaculia bacterium | reverse complement strand
GCTCGGCCTGATCACGGGCGGCGCGGTGATCTTCTGGTTCACCGGCGCCGCCACGCAGGCCGTCTCTACAGGAGCCTATCGCGCGGTCGAGTTCATCAAGCAGAACATCAAGCTCGACTCCGGAGCCGAGAAGGCCTCGATCGCCGACAGCAAGAAGGTGGTGGAGATCTGCACCACCTACGCCCAGAAGGGCATGTTCAACATCTTCCTCACGGTGTTCTTCAGCACCCTGGCCTTCGCCTGCCTGGAGCCGTTCTTCTTCATCGGCTACCTGATCTCGATCGCCGTCTTCGGTCTCTACCAGGCCATCTTCATGGCCAACGCCGGCGGCGCCTGGGACAACGCGAAGAAGATCGTCGAGGTCGAGCTGAAGGAGAAGGGAACTCCGCTCCACGCCGCGACAGTGGTCGGCGACACGGTGGGCGATCCGTTCAAGGACACCTCCTCGGTGGCCATGAACCCGATCATCAAGTTCACCACCCTCTTCGGCCTCCTCGCCGTCGAGCTGGCGGTCGGCATGGACAAGACGCTCAGCACGGGCCTCGCGCTCGTCTTCTTCCTCATCTCCGCCTTCTTCGTCTGGCGCTCGTTCTACGGCATGCGGATCGAGTCGAAGGGGTAGAGGGCAGGCTTGAACACGGAAGGCGCAGGCGGCTTCGGCTGCCTGCGTCTTTTTTGTTTCAGAGCTCTTTTGGCAGGTAGTCGTCGAGCCGGAGCATTCGGAGACCGCGTAGAGCCGGAATTCGGTCGTCATTGGTCAAGAGCACCGGGCAGCCAACGGACAGAGCGCTCGCTACTTGAAGAGCGTCCGGCGTTTTCATTCGTGACGCGGCGCGAAGTTGGGCTGCGGAGCGCAGGAGCTCCAGGTCAATTGGGACGAGGTGCAGACCACGGCTCTTGGTCAGTAGCGCTTCATATCGATCGACGAGAATGCGATTGCCGAACCGAAGAGGGATGACGAGGGCCTCAAGCAATGTCAGACTTGACGTGACCGCTTGGAGCTGGCCGGAAGCGATCGCTGCAAAGATGGGATCGACCAGGGAGATATACTTTGGATGTTCCTCGATGAAATAGATAAAGGCGGCCGTGTCGAGCGCGATGGGCCCTGTGCCGAGATCCTTCAGGAGTCCCAAGAGTCGCGCTCCGCCCGCACGTATTCGACCGGATCGATGCCTTCCCACAGCTCCTTGCCCAGACCACGCAGCTCAAGGATCGAGAGAGTCTTGGACTCTCCGGTCGCCTGCTCCAGAAGATGTACAACCTCCTGGGTTACGGACCGGTGGTCGCGTTTCGCGAGCATCTGCAGCCGTTCGTAGATTTCATCGGGGAAGTTCTTGATGTTGAGGGTCGCCATAGTTCCTCCTGGGTTCCTCCATTATGGAGGAATTCTACCCTCAGACTCAAGTCAACTGGCTACGGACTACAGGCGTACTTCGACCGCGTAAGCGCCTCGGCAAAGAGGCGTTGCGCCTTGCCGTCCGGATGGGCGTCCTCGGTGCTGATCCAGAAGCCGTTTCCAGGCCCCGCCGGGAACGCTCCTGACGGGTCGATGACCTCGAAGCCGTCCTCGCGGCCGAGGGCGGCCAGGATGAGCGTTGCCGACGTGCAGTCGGCTCGAAGGGTCTCTCCGAACTCGCGGAGGGCCGCCTTGGCCGTCTCCGGGGGGCAGCCCCCTCAGGGCTCGGAGAAGGCAGCTACCTCGTGGACTTCACCTGGCTTTGCGATCTCGATGGCATGCTTGAGATCCGGCACCAAGGACAGGAGATCCTCGATGCGGTTTGTCCTTGCCCGAAGAATCACCACAGCGAGCGAGCGACCGCTGATACGCTGTTGCTTGGGAAGACCCTTATCGGCGGTGACCAACACATCAAAGTGCCCGCTCATAGCGGCAAGCAGGGGTCCATCATCGAGGTCACCCCAGCCCATTTGCGGAGCCGTGCTGACGTCCGAGTCGGGAAGAGATCGCCTCAGCCCCTTCGGCACGCAGCCGTCAAGAAGGACCTTCTTACGCACGAGGCTTTAGATCAGGCTGCTACTGCATTGGCGAGCAGAACCGACTTTGCCAGCTCCAGAACCGCGATGGCGTGATCACGGGTGACGCTGGGGAAATCGGCGAGAAACTCATCGAGCGGCTGGCCACCTTCGATGTAGTCGAGCAGCGTCTGCACAGGTACCCTCGTCCCTGCGAACACGGGAGTACCGCTCAATCGTTCCGGCGAAGTCGTAATCAAGGGTTCGGGAACAGCCATCGCATGAGTCTCCGTCGAACAGGGTACCACCACTACGGACTACAGGCGTACTTCGACCGCGTGAGCGCCTCGGCGAAAAGGCGCTGCGCTTTTCCGTCCGGATGGGCGTCCTCGGTGCTGACCCAGAACCCGTTTCCAGGACCCGGCGGGAACGCTCCGGACGGGTCGACGACCTCGAAGCCGTCTTCGCGGCCGAGGCCGGCCACTTTGTTGTAGATCGCGGCGAAGCGCCCGAAGTCCTTCGGCTCATGGAGCTCGGGGAGGAGGATCAGCGTTGCCGGCGTGCCGTCGACGCGGAGGGTCTCTCCCAGCTCGCGCAAGGCCGCCTTGGCCATTTCCCAACCCGGCTTCCCGTCTTCATACAGGCCGCTGTAATAGGTCCGGTAGTCGCGCAGCTTCACTTCTCGCGTCTGGAGCAGGCGGGTGGAGAGGAGGCCGGCCAGGGCGGAGTGGCGGACCAGGATGTTGCCCGAGGGGACCGGATCGGGCTCGGCGTCGTTGATGAAGTAGCCGAGGATGAGCCAGTGCGGGTGGAGCTGGCGCAGGAGCGTGCGATAACGGGCGGTCTCCATGGAAGTGTTGGAGTTGCCGATGCCGGCGTTGAGCACGGTCGAGCGCGGTCCGCCCTGAGCCGGACACTGGACGGCGAGGAGGCGCTCGAGATGATCCGCGAAGGTCTGCCCTTCGGGGACTCCCCAGCCGAAGGTGAGCGAATCGCCGAGCGCGATGACGGTGCGGTCATCCGGCCGGCGCGCCGCCTCGGTGGCAGGATCGGGGAGCCGCAGGCCGCGCGCGTCGGTGCGCACGCGGGCGCCCATCAGGAAGGCTTCGGCGTTGTGCTGCTGGTCCTCGACGAGCCCCGGCAGATCCGACTCCGTCTTGATGAGCTTGGCGTAGCGCCACATCTCGACGTCGAGGATGCGCAGGCTGTCGCGCGAGATCAGACGCACGGCGACCTCGGCCAAGGCGTAGGAGATAAGAACCGAGACGGTCAGGACAGCGATGCGGGCGGCGGCCTTGCTCATGAACAGGTCAATCCTCCGGAGCGAGTCCGACCAGCTCCATCAACTTGAGGGCGTTGACGGTGGTCGCGACTCCGGGGCGCATCTTATAGTCGAACGTCATCGCCGGACCCTGGCCGCCGGGATGGATCGTCTCGCGGAAGTGGACGGGCCGGCTGACCGCGCGCAGCTCCTCGATCTCGGCGAGCTGCAGGTCGTGGGTGGAGATGGCGCCGATCGCGCCATGGCGCAGGAGATGGCGGACCACCCGCCGCACCGCCACCTGCCGCTCGCTGCTGTTGGTGCCGCGCAGGATCTCGTCGAGCAGGTAGAGGAGCCGGCGGCCCTCGGTGGCGCAGCGGTCCGCCGCCGCGACGACGGTCTGGATGCGCAGCACCTCGGCCATGAAGAACGAGACACCCGCGGCCAGCGAGTCCTCGATCAGGATGCTGGTGGCGATCTCCACCGGCGGCAGGCGCATCTCCGCGGCGCAGACCGGTCCGCCCACGAGGGCGAGGACGGTGTTGACGCCGATCGCGCGCAGCAAGGTGCTTTTGCCGGACATGTTGGAGCCGGTGACCAGCAGGAACGTGCCCGGCGGGCCGACCTCGATGTCGTTGCCCACCCTGTGCTCTGCGGCGATCAGCGGATGCCCGAGGTCGCGGGCGGTGACGCGGCTTTCGTCCGCCGCGACAGCCGGAAACGCCCAGCCCGGATTGTCGTACGACAGACCGGCGAGGGCGCTCAACGCCTCGATCTCCCCGAGCGCCGCCAGCCAACCACGCACCCAGTGGCCGGCGTCGCGTTGCCAGCGCTCGAGCCTCCACACCATGTGGAAATCCCACAGCAGAAGGAGCTGGAGAAAAAGGTGGAGCAGAGTCGAGTGCCGCGCGTCGGACATCACGACGCGGCGGTGCAGGAGATCCATCCAGCGATGGGCTGGAACACCTTCCGGTGACAACAGGCTCGCGTTCCGCCGCAGGATCTCGGCCTTGGCGGGCCGACCCACGGCAATCTCCATGGCTTCGGCATAACGGAGCAGCTCACCCTCCCGCGCTGAAACCCGGTTGAGGGTTTCCTCCAGGCGTTCCTGCAATCTGCGGCTGAGCATCATGTTGACCACAAGGAAAAGGAGGCCGGGGCCAACGGGAAAATCGCTGATTCCCGCCGCCACGAGGAGGCTGATGGTGAGCACCGGCAGCAGGCGCGTCAACCAGACAAGTCCGACGCGAGGGAGGAGCCACGGCTCGCCTTCGGCCCACTCGAGGAACTTCTCGGTGTCGGGAGGAACGCGGTCCAACGGCCGCGCCCGGACCTCCATCTGCTGCCGGAAGTCGATCTCCGGAGCCAGTTCGGCAACGGCTTCCTGCCGTTCTGCGATCTCCGCCGGAGCGGCGGGCCGCAGCAGCCAGCCGGCGAGGAGCGCCTTGCCCTGCGGCGTGTGGGCGGTTCCCAGAAGCTGGAAGAGCGAGGCGCGGCCGAACAGATCGAGATCCCGGGCGAGAGGGCCCTCCGTTCCTGCAACTGCCGTCTGCGGAACCGGCAAGCGGTCCCAGGCGCGCGCCAAGCGGCTCAAAGCCTCCTCGTTGAGCATCCGCAGATCAGCCGCCCGCCGCATGGCGCCGATCACCCGATCGTGGGCCGGCAGCACCGCAAAGAACGCCACGAGCCACACCGCCGCCGCGATCCACCATCCCGGCAAGAATGCCGAGCCCGCGCGGACCAGGATGACGGCCAGGCAACAGACAAAGCCGAAGAACAGTCCGCCGCGCAGGATCGAATAGCGGAACGAGATCCGGCTAAGGCGTTTCTCCTCCGCCTCGAACGAGGCGCGGCGCTGACGGTAGGTGTCGGCAGAGGGCTGCGGGGCGGAGGTCATCGGGGGATGATGACACGAGCGCTGGAGAAAGCGGCCGGTGTCTGGTAGCGTGGTCCCGAAAGGAGATGAAAATGCTGGTTGCAACGATAAAGAGCGGCGGTCTGGTCACGCTTCCCGACGAGGTCCTCGAGCATCTTCACCTCAAGGAAGGGGACCGGATCGAGTTTCGGATTGGCGAGAACGGAGCGGTCTGGATTCGTCCGGCCGCGGATGAGCCGAAGTCTCATTCGATCCTTGAGCTTTGTGGGTTGGGAAAGGAACTCTGGGATGGCATCGATCCGGTCGAGTACATACGGGCAGAACGCGACTCCTGGGACTCCTGAAGATGGTAAGTCATCCTGCGGGGAGCCTCGGCGACTCAAAGGATCTGGGTGGCGGAAAGGTCCACCCGCCCAGATCCTTCCCGCTCGCAAGGCTCGCCCTCAGGATGACTGCGCCGATCTTTTTTGTTCATCGCCCCCTCATTCCACCGTCACACTCTTCGCCAGATTTCGCGGCTGGTCCACGTCCGCGCCTCTCCGGACTCCCGTGAAGTAGGCGAGGAGCTGAAGCGGGATGACGTTGACGATCGGCTGGAGGAGAGGTGAGACGGTCGGCACCTGGATGATTTCATCGCAGATACCGCCCAGCTCTTCGGGGTCGCGGTCGGTGAGCGCGATGACGACGCCGTCGCGCGCCTTGACCTCCTGGAGGTTGCTCTTCACCTTCTCGAAGACCTGGTCGCCGGTTGCCAGGGCCACGACCGGCATCTCTTTGTCGATCAGGGCGATCGGACCGTGCTTCATCTCGCCGGCAGGGTAGCCTTCGGCGTGGATGTAGCTGATCTCCTTGAGCTTGAGCGCGCCTTCGAGGGCGATGGGGTAGTTGATACCGCGCCCCAGATAGAGGAAGTTCTCGGCGCGGAAGTATCTCTTCGCCAGCGCCTCCATACGCGATTCCTGGCGTGAGATGACGTCGTTGACGGCATGGGGCAGGTGCGCGAGGGCGTCGAGATAGGAGCGGTCGATGGAGCCGGTGCGCACCTGGCGGAGGTAGAGAGCCAGGAGGTAGAGGGCGACGAGCTGGGTGCTGAACGCCTTGGTGGAAGCGACACCGATCTCCGGGCCGGCGTGGGTGTAGATCACCCCTTCGCTGATGCGCGTCGCCTGGCTGCCCGGCACGTTGCAGACGGTGAACAGGCGCGCGCCGCGCTCGTGCGCCGCTTCCATGGCCGACAGGGTGTCCGCCGTTTCGCCGGATTGCGAGATGCCCACCGCCAGCATCCGGTCGTCGACGATCGGATCGCGGTAGCGGTACTCGGAGCCGTAGTCGACCTCGACCGGCACACGGGCGATGTTTTCGATCAGGAACTTGCCGATCAGGCCGGCGTGCCAGGAGGTGCCGCAGGCCACGATCTGGATGCGCTCGATGCGCCGCAGGTCCTCGTCGGAGACCTGGATGGTGTCGAAGAGGATCCGGGAGTCTTCGAAGTCCACACGGCCGGCGAAGGTGTCCTGCACGGCCTGGGTCTGATCGTGGATCTCCTTGAGCATGAAGTGTTTGTAGCCGCCTTTTTCCGCCTGGATGGGGTCCCAGGTGAGGCGGTGGACCTGGCGTTTGACCGTCTCGCCGCTCTTGTCCCAGATCTCGACGCCGGCCGGGGTGAGGCGCGCGATGTCGCCGTTCTCCAGGAAGACCACGTCTTTGGTGTGGATCAGCAGGGCCGACGGATCGGAGGCCAGGAACTGCTCGCCCTCGGCGAGGCCGATGACCAGCGGCGGACCCTGGCGCGCGGCCACGATCTGCTGGCCGTCGCCTTCGATGGTGACGACGGCGAAGGCGTACATCCCCTCGAGCTCCTGGACGGCGCGGGACACTGCGGTCTTGAGATCGGTGCCCGGAGCGCCTGCGGCATTGGAAACATCGAGGTAGGAGGAGATCAGGTTTGCCACCACCTCTGTGTCGGTGTCCGACTTGAACGTCCATCCTTCGGCGATCAGACGCTTCTTGAGCGGCAGGAAGTTCTCGATGATGCCGTTGTGGATGAGCGCCAGGCGGTTGCGCGCGTCGACCATCGGATGGGCGTTGCGCTCGCTCGGCACGCCGTGGGTGGCCCAGCGGGTGTGACCGAGGCCGTAGTGGCCGGCGAGCGGATGCGTCGCCAGCTTCTCCTTCAGACGGTCGAGCTTGCCTTCGGCCCGCACCGTCTGCAGGCAGCCGTCCTGGATCGCCACGACGCCGGCTGAGTCGTAGCCGCGGTACTCCAGGCGCCGCAGGCCGTCCATCAGCAGCGGCACGACATCCCGCTCGCCCACATAGCCAACGATTCCACACATGGCGTCTAGCCTTTCTCCTGCTCTTCGTCTTTCTTCTCGTTCCGGGCGCCGCGCAGGCCGCCGGCGCGGCCGGCCAGGTTCTTCTGCCGCGCACGGCCGACCGCGAGCGCGCCGTCGGGGACGTTCTTGGTGATCACGGAGCCCGCCGCCGTGCTGGCGTCCGCGCCGACCCGCACCGGCGCGACGAGCATGGTGTCGCTGCCGATGAACGCCCGCGCGCCGATCTCCGTCGGATGTTTACGGACGCCGTCGTAGTTGCATGTAATCACCCCGGCGCCGAGGTTGGCCCCTGCGCCGACCGTCGCGTCGCCGACATAGGCCAGATGGTTGACCTTGCTGCCGGCGCCCAGCTCGGAGTGTTTCACCTCGACGAAGTTGCCGACGCGCGCGCCTTGCAGCAGACGGGAGGCAGGGCGCAGCCGGGCGAACGGTCCCACCCGGCAGCCGTCCGCCACCTCGGCGCCGTCGAGGACGCTGTAGGGCTCGATGCTGACGCCGTCCGCCACCCGCGTATCGCGCAGCCAGGCGCCCTGGTGGAGCGTACAGCCGGCGCCGATCTCGGTGCGGCCGGAAAGCGACACTCCAGGATGGATGACGGTGTCGATGCCCACCCGCACGCCAGGCTCGATCATCGTGCGCGCCGGCTCGAGGATGGTGACGCCGGCGTCCATCAGCATCAGGAGATGGCGGTCGATGAGGAGACGGTGCACGGCGGCAAGCTCGGCGCGGTTGTTGATGCCCAGCGCCTCGGCCGGATCGGCCAGCGCGACCAGCCGCACCGCGCGACCCTCCGCGGCGGCAGCGGTGACGGCGTCGGTCAGGTAGAGCTCGCCCTGCGCGTTGTTCGGGGTCAGGCGGGCGAGGCGGGCGAAGATGTCCGGCGCCGGCAGCGCGTAGAGCCCGGCGTTGATCCGCCGCACCGAGAGCTCCTCCGGGTTGGCGTCGCGCGCCTCGACGATGCGCTCCAAGCCGCCGTCCGGAGCCGTGAGCACGCGGCCGAGCGAGCCCGGCGCCGCGAGATCGGCCACCGCCATTGCGCCCCATCCAGCTTCGCCGGCCGTCGCCAGCGCCTCCAGCGTGGCCGGTTTGACCAGCGGCACGTCGCCGGAGAGGACCAGCACCATCGCCGCGCCGTCGATGTGCGGCGCCGCCTGGGAGAGGGCGTGGCCGGTGCCGCGCTGCTCCGCCTGCAACACCCAGCCGAGGTCGTCTCCCTGGATTGCTTCCCGCACACGCTCGGCGCCATGGCCCACAACGATGAGAATCCGCGCACAGCCGGCGGCGCGGGCGGCGTCGACGACCCAGGCGAGGAGCGGACGCCCGGCCGCCTCGTGCAGCACTTTCGGCAGCGCCGAACGCATGCGCGTTCCCTTGCCGGCGGCGAGGATGACGGCGATGCGAGCGGGGTGGACGGCGGGCATGAAAGTCCCTTCAGGATACGGGGGGCGCCAGATCGAGCACTGCCCGCGCGAGCTTCGCGGAGTCGTGACGGATCAGCTCACCGTCAGCCAGAAGGTCGGACTCTACAACCTGGAGGCCCATCTCCGCCATCGCCTCGCGCTCGGTGGTGACGCAGACCGAGCCCGTCTCGGCGTAGTGTGCGAGGAGCGGCTCGGGGATCGGCTTCGCGTTGGCCAGCACGACGTCCACCAGGCCCTTGCCGGCGTAGGTCTCGATCGCCCGCATGTGGTCCGCGCCCATCATGCCGTCGGTTTCGCCCGGCTGCGTCATCAGGTTGAGCAGCAGAATCACCTTGGCGTGGGGCTTGGCGCCGGTCCTGGCGCGCGCTTTGGCGATCGCCTGCCGGATGCCGGGGATCAGCAGGTTGGGCAGGATCGACGTGTACAGCGAGCCGGGGCCGAGGAGGATCAGATCGGCCTTTTCCAGAGCCGCCACGGCGTCGGGAAAGGCCGGCGGCGCGGGCGGATCGAGATTCAGGGCGGAGAGCTGCTCGCCGGACATGCCGATCGCCGATTCGCCTTCGTAGACCCGGCCGGAGACGCCGCGGCCGCGCAGCCGGACGTCCTGCACCGTGGCGGGAAAGATCTTGCCGCGCACCGAGAGCACCTTCTCGGCCTCCAGGATCGCCTGATGGAAGTCGCCGGTGATGCCGGTCAGCGCGGTCAGGAAGAGATTGCCGAACGAGTGCCCGAGCAGGCCGCCCCCGTTCGGAAAGCGGTACTGGAACAGGCGGGTCAGCAGGTCCTCGTCGTCGGCCAGAGCGGCGATGCAGTTGCGGATGTCGCCCGGCGGCAGGACGCCGAACTCGCGCCGCAGACGGCCGGACGAGCCGCCGTCGTCGGTCACCGTCACCACGCCGGTGAGCTGGCGCAGCCGCGGCGTGCCGGCGTAGTGCTTGAGACCCCGGAGCAGCGCGGACAGACCGGTGCCGCCGCCGATGGCCACCAGGGCGGGACCAGCGGCGCGGACACCAGCCGGCTCAGGAGAGCCCGAAGATCGGACGGAAGCTCGGGTTGCCACGGAGCTCGGCGAAGTCGGGGTCGTGGAAGGCATGGATGCGATTCTTGGAGCTCAGCTCGACCGCGCGGGACAACGCCTGGGCCGCTTCGTCGACCCGGCCCTGGACGGCGTGGATCGACGCGGCCAGGTAGGCGAAGCGTTCATCTTTCTGATCTGCCCCCCCGTGCCGGCAGAGGGCCAGAGCGGCGTCCAGATCGCCCCGGTTCTTCTCGACGACGGCGCGCAAATAGGAATCGCCCTCGTCCTCCCGGGACTTCTTGCCGGACTTCGCCTCGTGCTGTGCCTCTCGCAAACGGCAAGCCGCCAGATACTGCCGGGCGCGCTCGCGCATCTCGGGGAGGTCACTGCTCTCGACCACGGATGCGAAGAGCTGGGCCGCTTTCGCCCAGCTTTTGCGGTGAAGGGCCTCCAAGGCCTCGGTGTAGGCCTTCAGGCTCGAATCGACGGCTGCCACCATGCCCGTCTCTCCCATCAACGTTTCTTGAGCTCAATGAGGATCTGCTTGGCCACCGACTTCAGGGTGTCGAAGACTCCGACACCCGTCGTGGCGACCGCCTCGAAAGTCGGCTCGCGCTTGTAATTTAACATCCTGTACATTTCTTCGACAGGGACGACGTTGCTCAGATCCCGCTTGTTGAACTGCAACGCATAGGGGATCGTCGAGAGATCGAATCCGTGCTCCTTGAGGTTGGCCTCCAGGTTGCGGATCGATTCGATGTTGGCTTCCATCCGCTCCTCCTGGCTGTCGGCGACGAAGATCACGCCGTCGACGCCTTTGAGGATCAGCTTCCGGCTGGCGTCGTAGAACACCTGGCCGGGCACCGTGTAGAGGTGGAAGCGGGTGGTGAAGCCGCGGATGCTCCCCAGGTCCAAGGGCAGAAAGTCGAAGAAGAGCGTCCGGTCGGCCTCGGTGGCCAGGGAGATCATCTTGCCCTTCGACTCGGGAGCCGTCTTGTTGTAGATGTACTGCAAATTCGTCGTCTTGCCACACAGCCCAGGGCCGTAGTAGACGATCTTGCAGTTGATCTCCTTGCTGGCGTAATTGATGAAAGTCATCGTCTGTGCCTCGATCTGCCACCCGGTCAGCCTGCGATCCGGGCGGACGCGCCGGGTGAGCGGCGGTGCGTTGCCGCTCGGCGCCGTGTCCGGCTACTCTCCGAACAGCGCGTCGATATCGTCGTCGGTAATCTCGGAAAAGGGGCTCGCGGTGCCTCCCGGCCCCCCTCCCTTCTCGCCTTTCTGAGCCATGGTCTCAAAGATTTTTTCCAGGTCGACGCTGGCGCGCTTGACCCGCAGGCGCACGAGGCCGAGAGAGGACCGGTCGTCGAAGATCACGACCAGGATGGCCCGCTTGGCGACAATGGAGATGTGGATGTGGTCCTGCTGTCCTTCATGGAACAGGACCGAGAACTCGCGCTCTCCGATGAGCTTCGCCAAGCCGTCCGTGGCAGCCACGTTGCCGGCGGTGAGAGAGGCGAG
>DATARD010000279.1:0-4345 GCA_036264355.1 Thermoanaerobaculia bacterium | reverse complement strand
GCCGCAGCCGGAGGCCTGGATCCGAGCGAGGACCGTCTCTTCGCCGGTCTCGATCCCCAAGGGGCGCCCGAGGAACGCCACACCCGGCCGGACCTCGCGACCGCCTATGTGGCGCCGCGCACCGCCGCCGAAAGCCGGCTCGCCGAGATCTGGCAGGACCTGCTCGGAATCACCCCGGTCGGCGTCTACGACGACTTCTTCGAGCTGGGGGGCGACTCGGTGCTCGGCCTGCGCATCATCGCCCGCGCCCGCGAGCACGGCCTCCTGCTGACCCCGGGCCAGCTCTTCCAAGGCCCCACGATCGCGGCCCTGGCCGCCGTCTCAGGCACCGCCCTCACCAACGCTGAGGCCGCCGCGTCCGAGATCACCTCACCAGCCCGCGAGGCAGGCGAAGCAGCCCTGACTCCCGAGGACCTCCCCGACGCCGAAATCAGCGCCCGCGACCTCGCGGCTCTCCTGGCTCAACTCGGCGGCGGATGATACGCGCCATGACTGCTGCGCGACGAGCTGACATCTCAAAACCCAGCCCACTGGCGTACACTAGCGCGCCGGAAGCATGGGCAGTCCTCTGTACGCCGAGGGGGGTCGCTCTGCGCACCGGATTCGCATATCATTCTCGGACGAAAGGAGTGGACCATATGAAACGCAAACTCTGGCCCCTGGCAGTGGTCGTGGCGCTGGCCGCCTGCCGGGGCTCTTTGGCACCTGATGCCGCTCCCCAGCCCTCCGATCTCACCGTCGATCAGTTGATCGCCAAGTATGAGACCGCGCGCGGCGGAGACGAGAAGCTCAAGGGCATCCGGTCTGTGAAGATGACAGGGACGTGGGAGCTCCGCGGCTCCGGCGCGAGCCCGGTCACAGTGATGATTACCCCGGGGCACTACCTGCGGCGGATCGAGCAGTCCTCGGGCAAGGCCACGATCAACGCCGTGGACGGCCAGACGACGTGGTCGATCAATCCGCAGCTCGGCCTCCTCAGGCCCTCGCCGATGGTGCCCAAGGACGCGGCCCGCTTTCGCCGCCTCGCCGACCCGCAGGGGCCGCTCGTAGATTCCCAGGCGAAGGGCAACAAAGTCGAGGTGGTCGGGAAGCTGCCGTGGCACGACTCACAAGTCTACAAGCTCAAGGTGACCTTCAGCGACGGGGCCGTAAGCCATCTCTATCTCGACGCGAAGAGCTTCCTGCCGGTCCGTTTCGTGGGCAGCCTGCTCACTCCAGACGGCCAGGACATCGATATCGAGTACGTCTACGAAGATTTCCGTGACGTCGACGGCATAAAATGGCCTTTCGTCGAGAAGGCCAACGCGCCGTCCGCCAATTTTACCCAGACCATCTCCTGGAAGACCATTGAAGTCAATCAGCCGTTGGACGAATCGGCGTTCAAGGCGCCGGCGAGCTGAAGGAGGCTTTTCATTCCTGCGCCCGGCGCGCAGGTCAAGATGTGAACCGTGTAGCAGATTTCCAAGGAAGGAGTGGACGACGCATGAACCGTAAGATCTGGCCACTGGCAGTGATTGCAGCAGTGATGATCTGCCGGGCTTCGGAGACCGCCTCAGCCCCAGCCAGTGGCGCTTCCCAGGCCTCCGATCTCACCGCCGATCAATTGATCGCCAAGTATGAAGCCGCGCGTGGCGGAGAGCAGAAACTCAAGGGTATCCAATCCGTCAAGATGACAGGGAAATGGGTGAACGGCGAGAGCAGCCCGGCACCTGTCGCAGTGACCATCGCTCCCGGGCGCTACCTGCGGCGGATCGATCAAGGCTCGGACGTGCCCATTGTCCAGGCCGTGGACGGGCAGGCGGCTTGGGAGACCAGCCCGCCGAAAGGCATCACCAAGCCCTCCTCGATGTCGGACAAGGACGCTGCCCGCTTCCGCCACCTCGCCGATCCCCAGGGGCCGCTCGTCAATTTTCGGGCGAAGAACAACAAGATCGAGGTGCTTGGGAAGCAGTCCTGGCGAAGCTCACAGGTTTACAAGCTCAAGGTGACATTCGCCGATGGAGGCGTGAACTACATTTATCTCGACGCGAAAAGCTTCCTTCCGGTCCGAGTCGTGAGCACCCTGTACCTCCAGCACATGCTGATGAGCAAGGAAGCCGAGCTCGAGCAGGTCTACGAGGACTTCCGTGACGTCGATGGAGTGAAATGGCCCTTCATCGAAAAGGCGAGCGCGCCGGAAGTCAACTTTGCAACGACCACTTCATGGGAAAAGATCGAAGTCAATAAGCCCGTGGATGCGTCGGCGTTCAAGCAGCCGAAGGGCTGAAGACGCCGCGAGGGAGGAAACGACGGGCCGGCGGGTGGGGAACCACCGCCGGCCTGTTCGCTTCACTCAGCTTCGTCCGACGCGGCAAGCCTCTGCAGTTGCTGCTTCAGAACCTCGGCAGCGCCTTCCATGATCTTGTCTGCGATGACGTCGACATGCCGGCGCCGCCATGGCTCCAGGCGCGTCCCCTTCACCCACTGATTGAACGCGCCCAGAGCGGGCCCACAGCGGACCTGGTAGTTGGCTCTCTGGCCCTTCGCACCGGCCAGGGAAAGACGCGCCGCATGATCGAAGTACCAGCGGAAAACAAGCGCCATTTTATGCCGCTTGTCACGTTCCGCTTTCTCAATTTCTTGCGGCGACTTCCCTGCGTAGTAAGTCACTGACTCTTCGTACGCACGCTCGAAGCTACGGCCAAAATAGTCTTTCTCTATTTTTTCGCGTGTCGCCGCATCGACCTCGTCCCACGAGCCATGATGCCGCCATATGTCATAGAGCCTGTTTGCACGCGCGGGGAAGGCCACCCCTTTCTTCAAAATCTGAATTCTGCCCCCGAGCTCGAAAAGATCACCTGCCGGCGCATACTCGGTGTCCTGCACATTGATCGTCTGCAGGAGGTCTTTCACTTCGTCGCTGGTGCGCGCCTCCACCGTGCACTGGTTGATGGACCCCGTGAGAATGAAATCCGCGCCGAGAAAAAACGCCGCAGCCGCAGCCTCAGGTGTACCAATCCCTCCCGAGGCGCCGACACGGACCACTCTGTCGTCATTGCGGAGGCGACCGGCTTCGTCGCGCTGGCGGATCAGCGCCGGAAGAAGTACGGCGGCGCCCCCCATGCCGGTCCCATCCGAGTCTGTCTCCACGCAGATGTCGTCGGCCATCGGTATCCGCCTGCCCAATTGCGCCTCTTCCCCGGAAACCAGGCCAGCCTTCAAAAGCTCCGCTACGGCGCGCTCGGGAGGCGGATTGAGAAATGCTTCCGCGGCCTCCGGTCGAGAGACTTTCGCCATCACCTTGTTGGCGCTGACGATCCTCCCCTCGGCATTTCTCGACAAGCCACTCAACCGGTATCTGATCAGCGCAGGGCTCAAGGAAATGTAGCCGGTGGCCTCGACGAACCGTATGCCGTGTCTCAAGCACAATTCGACGACCGCCATCTCGGATTCAGGATCGTCGGGGCTCGACAGCAGGTTCATTCCAAATGGCTCGCCTGCGCTCAGAGATTCCTGGATCGATCGGATGTTTTCCTCGATCTCGCCGACAGGGAGGCCGCCAGATCCAAAAAATCCGAGGTAGCCGGCTCTGCCCATTCGGACAACCAAGTCTTTCGAGGCGATACCCCCGTACATCGAGCCTGCGACATATGCCCTGCGAACCTTGTAGTCCCGCCTGAACGACTCGGCCCCCAGACGCTCGGCCGTAATGGCAAGAGCTCTTGTGGTAGAAGCCTCAGCCGCAACCGGCGCAAATGATTTCCGGATCGTCTTGATCAGCTTTGTCAAAACGGTGCCCGGGCCAATTTCCTCAAAGTCCTCGACGCCCATGCTCAGGAGGTATCGGATGCTCTCCGTCCATTCCACCGGCTCGCGAAGCTGCCGTTCGAGATATTCCCGCACCTGTGTGATTTCGTGAGGTCGCGCCGAGACGTTCGAGACCACTGGGATCTTCGGTGGCTGGAGCTTGACCTCATTCAACGCCTCGCCGAGCGGCTTGGCAAAAGGTGCCATATGCCAGGAATGGAATGCCGCGCTGACATTCTTCAAGGGTATATAAGTTGCCCCGAGATCGAAGAAAATGTCCTCCGCCCTGGCAATGTCCTCGGCCGGCCCCGCGATGACCACCTGAAGAGGAGCATTGTGGTTGGCCACGTCGATGGCCAGCAACCCATTCTTCTGCAAAATCTCGTGGACTTTCTCCCGTTCACATCCGACGACGGCCGCCATGCCCCCTCCAGAGGCACCGGCCATCAGCTCTCCTCTTCTCTTCACCAGGCGAAGGCCTGTCGCGAAGTCGAAGACCTCCGCAGCCAGGAGGGCATTGTATTCCCCCAGGCTGTGGCCTGCGACGAAATCCGGTGGC
>DATARD010000263.1:0-14504 GCA_036264355.1 Thermoanaerobaculia bacterium | reverse complement strand
TTCCGAAAAATCCCGAGACCCCCGGGGGGAAGCGCCCCCCAAACCGGCCAAAATGGCCTATGCGAAAGCGCTCCCCGCCGGAGATGGCTGCAAAACTAAGGGCCGCCGGGCTCTGAGCCGGGTAACTGCGGAATCGCTGTCCTGATCCTGCTCCGATTGACTTCGGCGGCCCTCGCCGCTATCGTGAAATTCTCCTCCAGCGGCACCTGTTGCGGAGGATGGACGCAGAACAGGAGACACCCATGGAACCGATGGAAAACACCCAGACGGCCCCGGCCGCCCCCGCCGCTTCTGACGAGGCTGGAGAGTACACGCCGGTCACGCTGACCCAGAAAGCGGCCGACATGGTGAAGATCACCCGCGAGCAGGAGGGAATCGATCCCACTCACGGGCTGCGTATCGCGGTGCGCGGCGGCGGTTGCAGCGGCTTCGAGTACGCCCTCGACTTCGAGAAGGAGCCGCGGGAGAACGACTGGGTCTACGACCAGGGCGGCATCAGCGTCTTCGTGGACGCGGTGAGCGCGCGCTATCTCGAAGGCACCAGCATCGACTACGTGCTGGGCAGCACCGGCGCCGGGTTCAAGTTCAACAACCCCAAGGCGCGCGGCACCTGCGGTTGCGGCTCGTCGTTCACAGTGTAGCCGCTACCCCGTCACCGTGGCGGTCCCGCCTCCCGCCACCTCCAGCCGCGTCCCGGGCTCGGCGGCACGTTTGTGGATGATGCCGAGCCCGATCGTCGTCCCCTCCAAAGAGCGGGCGACGGACGTGGCGGCTCCCACCTCGCGTCCTTCGAAGGAAAGCCCCGATCCGGGTTGCACCGGTCCGTCGAGCTCCAGCCGGCGGAGCGCTTTCTGCACGCCGCCGCGGTAGTGGATGCGCGCCACCACCTCCTGGCCGAGGTAGCACCCCTTGGTGTAGCTGACGGCTGACTCGTCCCCGGTCTCCTGCGGAAAGTTGTCCGGCCCGAAGTCCTGGCCGAAGCGCGGAATCCCGGCTTCCACCCGCAGCACCTCCAGCGCCTCGGGTCCGACCCGGCGTACGCCGTCCCGCGCCAGCAGCCCTGCTTCCAAATGCGGCGCGATCGACGCCGACACCCAGAGCGTGAAGGCCGGCGCTCCCAGGCGGCCGGTCCGTTGCAGGGTGACCTCGGTGCCGTCGACCTTCACCCGCGCATGCTTCCACTCACCCTGCGGTATGGCTTCGACAGCGCTGCCGAGGATCTCCGCCGCCCGCGGACCGATCAGCGTCAGCGGCAGCATGTCTCCCAGAGGCCGGATCTCGACGCGGTCGACGATGACGTACTTCCGCAGGTGGCCGGCGATCTCCTCGTCCAGCCCCGGGCCGACTTCCAGCCAGAGGCGGTCCGGGTGGACCAGAACGACCAGGTCGGAGAGGATGCGCCCCTGCGCGCTGGTCAGGAAGCCATAGGCGCCGTCTCCGGCGGCGAGCGGCTTCACGTCGCAGGTGACGTAGGCGTTCAGGAAGCGCTGCCGGTCGGCGCCCAGCATCTCCAGCCGGCCCGGCCCTCCAGTCGACGAGCGGTCGAAGAGCGCGCAGCCGGTGGTGAGAGCGCGGTAATCCTTCAGCAGGGCATCATCCGTCATGCGACCAGTGTATCGTCTCCCGCGGCCGGCGCCAGGGACCGGCCGGCAAGGGGTGAAAATTCCCTTAAAATTTTTGTCCTGAATTGCTTCTTTGCGGCAACTATCTTGTAGAGAGAGTCGAGAGGCTCTGTTGGAGGGGTGCCATGATCAGCTCACACTTGACGCAGGACATGCTGCAGCGTTTTTTCCGTTCCGAGCTCAGCCGACGTGAGAACCGGTTGATCGTCCGCCATCTGCTCACCCGATGCCGTCACTGCCTGTGCGTCGTCCAGGAGGCCGAGGAAGCGACCGGCTTCCGGCTCGCCGCGGCACCGCGGGAGCATGCCGCCCTGCACCTGGCCGAGCGGTTGGGATAGCATGGCTCCCATGGAGGGAGACCATGGATCCTCATTTTGACGGTGTGATCTTCAAGACACATGTGGCGGAGGTGCGCCGGCGGCTGAGCCGTCCGTTCCCGCCGTTCTACCTGGTGGACGCCCGGCCGCAGGCCGCCTATGAGCTGGGGCACATTCCGGGAGCCGTTTCGGTCAGCGCGGCGGACCTCGAATCCGGTCTTCCGTCCGGCGCTGCCGAGAAGGCCGAATTCATCGTCGTCGGCAACATGGCGGAAGATCCGGACATGCGTGCCGCGAGCCTGGCCCTGCGCCGGCACGGCGCGCACCGGGTGGTCGAGCTGACCACCGGGATGGCCGACTGGACGCGCTCCGGCTATCCGATCGAAAAGGGCAGCGGAGCCGCTCCGGGAGCCGCTCCGAAAGCGGCATAGGTCAGATCCGGCACCACCCACTCGGCGCCGGCGGCTTCCAGCTCTTCGGCGGACGTGCGGCCGGTCGCGACCGCCAGCACGGGGATGCCGTGGGCGTGGCCGCAGCCGACGTCGTAGATGCTGTCGCCGATGATCAGCGTCTCTTCCGGCCGGAAAGCGCGGCCGGCGTGCCGCGCCGCGCGCTCCAACGCCACCGGCGGCAGGTCGTCGCGGTCGGTGGCGTCCGAGCCGAAGGCGCCGAACGGGAAGAAGCGGTTGAGCCCGAAGCGCGACAGCTTGGTGCGCGCTCCCGGCTCCCAGTTGCCGGTGAGGAGACCGACGGTGAGATCCCGGCGCTCCGCCAGCCGGCCGAGCAGCTCTTCCACCCCCGGCAGCAGGCGCATGCCGTCGCGCTTCAGCCCCTGTTCGAGCGCCGCCAGATAGAGTTTCTGGAAGCGCGGCAGGCGCGCCCGGATCTCCGCGTCCTCCCATCCGGCGCCGCTGAGCAGATCGAGAACGATGCGCGAGTCGGTCCGCCCATGGAAGTGGTAGGAGTCGCAGTCGCCGGCCGTGCCGTAGACCTCGGCCAGCGCGTCCTTGAACAGGCCACGGACCTGCGGACCGCAGCTCAGCAGAGTGCCGTCGATGTCGAAGAGCAGCAGGCGCGCCCGGTCCGGCATGGAAACCTCACCGCCAGCGCGGCGGCTTCTTGGTCTCCAGGAAGGTGGCGATGCCGTGCTTGCAGTCGTCGGTGGCGCGCGCCGCGGCGTTGACCTCGGCGGCCTCGTGGAGCGCTTCGCCGAGCGGCCGGCCCATGACGTCGAGGAGCAGCCGCTTGGTGCGCGCGATCGACTCCGAGCTGCCGGTTTCCAGCACCTGCGCCGCCAGGGCAGCCCCCTCCGCTGCCAGGTCAGCCGCCGGGCAGAGGCGGTTCACCAGGCCGATCTCCAAGGCCTTGCGGGCGTCGACGAACTGGGGATTGAGCAGCAGCTCGCGGATGTCGGAGCCGCGCAGGCGCAGCGGCAGGTACGTTGCCACGAGCGCCGCCACGAAGCCGATCCGCACCTCGCTGTAGAGGAGGCGGGCGTCGTCCGCCGCCACCACGAAGTCGTGGGCGGTGGCGAGGCCGCAGCCGCCGGCGACGCAGGCGCCCTGCACCAGCGCGAGGGTCAGCGCCTCTTGGCGCAGCACCGACTCGAACAGCTCGCGCAGACGGTGCGAATCGCGCCGGTTCTCCTCCGGCCCGGCATCGCGCAGCGAGCGCAGATGCTCCAGGTCCGCTCCGGCCGAGAAGTTCTTCCCGGCGCCGCCGAGGATCACCGCGCGCACGCCTTCGGTCCGCAAAGGCCGGCTGTAGAGGCCGATTAGCTCACCGATCAGAGCCGGCGACAGCGCGTTCGCCCGCTCCGGATCGTTCAGCGTCACCCACAGCAGATCGCCGTCGCGGCGCGTTTCCAGCAGGCTCATATCCTGAGACCCGCCAGCAACTCGTCGGGGATCTCGACCTCCATCTCGAGCAGTCCCTGCGCATGCGTCTTGCCCTGCGCGTCGGTCTTCAGGCTCTCCGTGCCGCCGCCGCCCAGCGAGTCGTGGAGGATGAAGTTGAACGCCAGCAGATTGGGCACGTCGAACCGCTCGACGCCGCCGCGACAGACGTCGCGGAAGTGCTCCTGCACCCGCTCGGCCGTCGCCTGGCCGCCGAGGACGGCGTAAATCTCCGGAGTCCGCGCGATCAGGCCCACGTTGCTCGCGTCCCCCTTGTCGCCCGAGCGGGCGAGGGCCACGTCGTACAGCCGTACTCTCATTCCGTTCTCCTCTTGAGGCTCAGCAGCAGGGCGACTCCACCCAGCAGAGCACACACCGCGGCGACCACGCCCGCGGTCAGCGGCCGGGTTGCGGCAGGATGGTAGGCCGCCGGCAGCACGGCGCGGAAGCCCAAATCGAGAATTTCGTGATGCTCCGCCTCCAGCGCCGCGAAGCCGCCCAGACCGAGAGCGGCCAGAAGCGCCATCGCGCCGGTCCGCCGCGCGGCGCTCCAGCCGGCGCTGAAGCCGTGGCGGAGAAGGAGCACCCACGCCGTTCCCAGAGCCAGCGCCCAGCCGGCGAAGACCAGACGGTCGGCGAGCGCGCTGTAGAAGAAGCCGAGCAGCAGGATGGGGAGCAGCCCGCCGAGGAGACCGGCGTACCAGCTTTTCACGCAGTGTCCTCCGACGTCACAGTCACGTCCAGCCGGCTCTCCACCTCCTCGCGGGCGAGGAGCGCAGGCCAGTAAGCCATCACTTCCTGCGGCTTCGGCCGGCCGCCGGCAAAGCCGGTCACCCCCGGCGGGCCGGCGGTGATGAGCGGCGCGATCTCCTTGCCGAAGCGTTCCACCTTGGCGGCGTCGGGATCGCGTACGCCGAGGCGCAGCACCACCTCGGGGGGCTCGATACCTGGTGGGAGGACGGGAAGCACGCCCGGCAGGCAGACGCCGGTGCCCACCAGCTCCTCCGACCGGTGCTCCGGCGGGAAGGTGACGCCCGCGCGCTCCAGCCGCTTCCACACCACCTCCGCCGCCAAGCGCGCCTTTTCGACCGCGCGCGGGCCCGAGATCGTGATCTGGCCGCTCCCCTTGTAGCCGGCGAGATAGGAGCCGGAGACCTTGAGGAACGGCGTGCGCGGCCGGCCCTTGATGCCGGAGACGCCCACCCGGTCCGGACCTTCCTGGTGCAGGCGGATCGAGGTGAAGTCGGCCACCACGTCCGGCGTGATGTAGCCGGTCGGATCGCCCATCTCGTAGAGGAGCTGCTCGGAGACCGTGTCGACCGTCACCATGCCGCCGGTGCCCGCGTGCTTGGTCACCGTGAAGGTGCCGTCCTCCCGCCCCTCGACGATCGGGTAGCCGGCGTTCCACAGGTCCGGCACCTCCCACCAGCGGCTGAAGTTGCCGCCCGTGCATTGGGCGCCGCATTCGATGATGTGGCCGGCGATGGTGCCGGCGGCGAGGTGGTCCCAATCCTCCTCGCCCCAGCCGAACTCGTGGATCATCGGCGCGAGCGCGAGCGCGGTGTCGGTGATCCGGCCGCAAAGGACGATCTGCGCGCCTTGGCGGAGCGCCTCCACCACCGGCCGCGCGCCGAGATAGGCGTTGGCGCTCATCATATGGTCGAGCACCGGCGCGATCGGCTCGCCGGTGTCCATGTTCTTCAGAGGATGTCCGGCTTCGACCAGATCGCGCAGCCGCGGAAAGAGGTCGTCCCCCTCCACCACGCCGACGCGCACCCCGGAAACGCCCAGCTCGCGCGCCACCTCGAAGATCTTGGCCCGGCACGCCTTCGGGTTGAGCCCGCCCGCATTGGTGAGGATGCGGACGTTCCGCTCCTTTGCATCGCGCAGCACGCGGCGGATGAAGCTGATGAAGTCGGTGGCATAGCCCAGGCGGGGGTCCTTGAGCTTCTGCCGCATCATGATCGACAACGTCACCTCGGCGAGGTAGTCCATGCCGATGTAGTCGATCGGGCCGCCCTTGAGCAGCTCGACCGGAGCGTCGACGTTGTCGCCCCAGAACCCCTGTCCATTGCCGATGCGAATCGATCTCATAGAGGCCGGAAGCCTAGCACGACGCCGGCAAAACCAGCGGGTGGAACCCCGCACCGAGCGGGTGGCGCCGCGCAACGGCTCGGTGGAGCCGTCCACCGGTTCGTTTTTTCCACAGAGCCACTCCAAACTCCTCTTACGGCTGCTGCGGGGTTCTGCGCTAGAATCAGCAGGCGAGGATGCGGAGCGGGCTCGGGAGCTTCCGGGGGTTACGATGCGCGACGAGGAGGGATCGGCTCGGACAAGGCTCGGCTGATTTTCGTAAGCCATGCAGGAGAGGATACCTGGGTCGCCCGCCAGATTGCGCGCGAGATCAGCGCGCGTGGCGCGAAGGTCTTTCTCGACGAGGCCGATGTCGATGTTGGGGCGGAATTCGAGGAAGACATTCGAAGGTTTCTTGATCAGGCCCATGAGCTGATCGTTCTCTTAACCCCCTGGGCGCTTGAAAGGCCCTATGTATGGGCTGAGATTGGCGCGGCTTGGATCCGACGCATCCCGATCGTCGTCGTCCTCCATGGGATGAGCGTCAAAGACTTCCAGGCGCACGCAAACGCTCCGATCTTCTTGAAGAAGCGGGACGTGATCCGGCTGAACGAAATCGACCAGTATTTCGACCAGCTCGCCGTGCGGGTATCGCAGGAGCAAAAAGATGGCTGACAAGAAAAAGTACGATGTCTTCCTGTCCTACTCGGCGAAGGATAAGGATTGGGTCAAAGTATTTTCGTCAGAGCTGAAGAAATCAGGCCTGGCGAGTTGGTTCGATGCCTCGCAGTTGGCACTCGGTGAGAGATGGAAGGATCATATCGAGGAGGCTTTGCGCGAAAGCCGCTCCCTAATTGCGATTGTGAGCCCTAATAGTATTCATAGCCCTTGGACCTTTTTCGAGCTTGGCGCCGCGCTTGCCGATCATAAGCGGATCATCCCTGTGCTCACCGAAGGTGTCGAATGGGAGGATCTGCCTTCACCTCTTATGCAGTTCCAAGGTCTCAAGGAACGAGAGCCGGCGGACGCCGCGAGACGGGTCGCCGAGGTGCTCGCGGCAGCAGCCGAACCGAGAGCCTGAGAGCTCTACGAAGGCCCCGCCTCGGGTGGCCAGCGGGAAATCCGCAAGGCCCCGCTCTGGAGGATGATCTCCATGTCCCGGTCGCGGGCCAGCAGGGCGCATTCGTACTCTTCGGCGAGCACGGCGATCAGGCAGTCGATGGTCGAGCGGATCGTCTTGCCCCGTTGCCGCAGGGCGCGGTAGAGGTCGGCGGCATGGAAGTAACGGTCAATGCCGCGAGGCTCCAGGAAGGTGAGGTCCAGGAACAGCTCGGCCAGCCGCAGACGGTCCGGCATCCTGCGCAGTCCCTGGAAAACTTCGGAGACCACCACGCCGCAGGTACAGATCTCGTGCGGGCTGTCGAACAGCTCGGCGAGGGCGTTTCGCTGCGGTGAGATGTTGCCGTTGAAGAAGTCGATCCAGACGGAGGAATCCACCAGGACCTTCAAGCGTCCGGGCTCCGCTTGCGGAGCTCATCCAGATCTCCATCCCACTGGACCTTGCCCGCGAGCTCAAGAAAGCCCTGCATCCGCCGCCGCCGGGCAAACTCGCGGAGCGCCTCATTGATGACGTCCGTCTTGGTCTTCCCCGGCGCCATCTTCATCGCGCTCTCCAGCGCCTCGTCGTCCACATTGAGCGTCGTCCGCATGGCCGATCTCCTCCTGATGCAGATCATAGAGAGGAAACGTCTGCATGGCAAGGTGCGCCACTCGCGCTATCATTCCGCTTCCGGTTGACGAGGATGACCACTTCCACCGCATCGCCTCTATCGCCAGTAGCGCCCAGCGTCGAGATCCGCGGCATCACCAGACGCTTCGGAGAGGTGGCGGCGGTGGACGACGTGTCGCTCTCGATCGGGCATGGCGAGTTCTTCGCGCTGCTCGGGCCGAGCGGGTGCGGCAAGACGACGCTGCTGCGGATGATCGCCGGATTGGAGACGCCGACCGCGGGGACGATCCTCATCGATGGCGCGGATGTGACGCGGATGCCGCCGGATGAGCGGCCGGCGAACATGGTGTTTCAGCAGTATGCGCTGTTCCCTCATCTGACGGTGGCTGAGAACGTCGCGTTCGGGTTGCGCTACAGGGGGCTGCCGAAGCGTGCCTGGGCGGCGAAGGTGGCCGAGGCTCTCGCGTTGGTCCGCCTTGCCGGGCTGGAGGCGCGGCGGCCGGACCAGTTGAGTGGCGGCCAGCGGCAGCGGGTGGCTCTCGCTCGCGCCCTGGTGCTGGAGCCCAAGGTGCTGCTGCTCGACGAGCCGCTCGCCGCGCTCGACCGGAAGCTGCGCAAGGAGGTGCAGGTCGAGCTCAAGACGCTGCAGCGGACACTCGGCATCACCTTCCTCTTCGTGACCCACGATCAGGAAGAGGCGCTCGCGATGAGCGACCGCATCGCGGTGATGAGCCAGGGACGGGTGGCGCAGGTGGGGAGCCCGGCGGAGATTTTCGAGCGGCCGGAGACAGAGTTGGTCGCCGAGTTCATGGGCGCCGCCAACTTTTTCACTGCCGAGGCGCGCGAGGCCGGTCCGGGGCTTCTCGGCCTGCGCCTCGCGTCCGGCACCGAGATCACCGTGCCGGCGCCGGCGCGCGGAACGTTCCGCCCAGGCGACGCGGTGCGCTTCACCGTACGGCCGGAGAAGCTGGTGCTTCGCTCCAGCGTTCCTTCCGAGAAAGACGTCGCGGCGGTGCCGGTCACCCTGGAGGACTGCGTCTACCAGGGAATCAACACGCTGTGGATGGCGCGTGGCGCTGGCGGCGAGCGGTTCGTGGTCTCGCAGCAGAACGGCGCGCCGGTGACCGGCCTGCCCGAGGCGTCCGCGGGCACGGCGGCTTTTCTGTGCTGGAACCCGGCACATACGGTGGTGGTGCGGTGAAGACCAAAGGCGTGAGGGCCCTCCTGCTGCCCACCTGGGCGGTGCTGGGCGTCTTCTTCCTGGCGCCGCTGGTGCTGATGCTGGCGGTGAGCTTCCGCCAGCGCGATGCCTATGGCGGCTTGCGGGCGGTCACGGATCTCGCGTCGTACCTGCGCTCCGGCGCCTGGCTCGCCAACTACGTGCGGTCGGCGAACCCGATCTATCTGTCGATCGCCTGGCGGTCGCTGTGGATGGCGGTGGTGACGACGGCGCTCTGCCTGCTGATCAGCTATCCGGTCGCCTGGTGGATCGCCGTGCGGGCGCCGCGGCGGTGGAAAAATCTCCTTCTCGGCCTCGTGGTGGTGCCGTTCTGGACCAGTTTTCTGATCCGCACGTATGCCTGGATGTTCATCCTGCGCGGCGAAGGGTTGCTCAACGCGGCGCTCCTCGGCACCGGGCTGATCCCCGGGGTCATCCACCGGCCGCTGGAGCTGCTCTATACGCCGTTCGCTGTGATGATCGGGCTGGTCTATGGCGAGCTGCCGTTCATGATCCTCCCTCTCTATGCCTCGCTCGAAAAGCTCGACCGCACGCTGCTCGAAGCCGCGGCGGACCTCGGCGCTGGCGGCGCGGCGGTGTTTCGCCGGGTAACGGTGCCGCTCACCCTGCCCGGCATGGTGGCCGGCGTGGTGCTGGTGTTCATTCCCAGCCTTGGTCAGTTCGTGGTGTCCGACCTGCTGGGTGGCGCCAAGAGCATGCTGCTCGGCAATCTCATCCAGAACCAGTTCGCCGTGGCGCGCAACCAGCCGTTCGGCGCGGCGCTGGCGTTCGAGCTGACGGCTGCGGTGCTTCTCCTTCTCCTGGCCTATGCTTTGTACATGAAGAAGAAGGGTGAAGAGGTGCTGCTGTGATCGGCTCCCCCTGGCCGCGGCGGCTGCTGGTGAGCCACGGTGTGCTGGTCTACCTCTTCCTCTATCTGCCGATCGCGGTGCTCGTCGTCTTCTCCTTCAACGCGGCGCGCCAGACCGCGGTGTGGACCGGCTTCACGCTGGACTGGTACCGCCGGCTGCTGCGCGACGGCGTGCTCCTCGGCGCGGTGCGCAACAGCTTGGAGGTGGCGGCGGTGACGACGGTGGTGGCGACCGTCTTGGGAACGCTGGCGGCTCTTGCCCTGGGAAAATCTCCCGCCGGTTTCCGCGGCCAGCGCGCCACGCAGGCGCTTTTGATGCTGCCCGTCGTGATCCCGGAGATCGTGCTCGGCGCGGCGCTGGTGACTTTCTTCGGCGTCTCCCACTTGCGCCTGTCGCTCGCGACGGTGATCATCGCCCACGTGGTGTTCAGCATCTCCTATGTCGCGATCGTGGTGCGCGCCCGCCTGGCCGGTCTCGATCCGGCGTTGGAGGAGGCGGCGCGCGATCTCGGCGCCGGAGCGTTCGACACCTTCCGGCGGGTCACCCTGCCGCTGCTGCTGCCGGGTGTGGTGGCGAGCGCTCTGCTCGTCTTCACCCTGTCGATCGACGACTACGTGATCACCTCGTTCGTCGCGGGCGTCGGCGCCACCACCCTGCCGCTCCACATCTACTCCATGCTGAAGGTGGGGGTCACGCCGGAGGTCAACGCGGTGTCGACCCTGCTTCTCGCCGTCACGGTCGTCCTCATCGTGGCGGCGCAGCGGTTGCTTCAGGAGGACAGGAGAACGACATGAAGCGGACGGTCTGGATCCTCCCCTGCTCTCTGTTCGCGCTCGGCATGCTGGCCATCGCCTGCCACGGCGGCAAGGACCGGGCGGCGGAAGCGGCGGAGCGTAAGGTCAACATCTATATCTGGACCAACTACCTGCCGCAGGACGTCGTCGCGGACTTCGAGAAGCGCACCGGCATCAAGGCCACGGTGGACACCTACGACTCGAACGAGACGCTGCTCGCGAAGATGCAGTCCGGCGTCGCCGACTACGACATCATCGTGCCGTCCGACTACACGCTCAAGGTGATGGTCCCGCAGGGCCTCGTGCTGGAGCTCGACCGCGCGCGGCTGACCGGCATCGACAATCTCGATCCGCGCTTCCTGAACCAGAAATACGATCCGGGCAACCGCCACTCGATCCCCTACCTCTGGGGCACCACCGGCATCGGCTATGACAAGAAGAAGATCAAGGAGCCGGTGGACACCTGGCGGGTCATGTTCGAGCAGCGCTACGCCGGCCGCATCCTGATGCTCGACGACGTGCGCGACGCCTTCGGGGTGGCGCTGCGGTTGATGGGAAAGTCGATCAACGAGACCGATCCCGCCGTGCTGCGGCAGGCGGCGGACATGCTCAAGAAGCAGAAGGCGCTGGTGAAGACCTACGACAGCTCGGACTTCGCCAACCTCCTGGCGGCCGGCGACGTCGACCTCGCGCAGGGCTACAGCGGCGAGATCGCGGAGGTCGTGGCGCACGCGCCGAACCGGCTGGCCTATGTGGTGCCGAAAGAGGGCGGCACGCTGTGGATCGACAACCTGGCGGTGCCGAAGACGGCGCGCCACCTCGACGCCGCCTATGCGTTCCTTCAATACGTGATGCAGCCGGAGATCGCGGCGCGCATCGTCAACGGCGTCCACTACGCGGGCGCCAACAAGGCCGCCTGGGAGCGTATCGATCCGAAGATCCGCGCCAACGCCGCCATCTATCCGCCGCCGGACGTGCTCGCCCGCTGCGAGCTGATCGAGGACCTCGGCGAGACGACGCAGCTTCTCGACCAGCTCTGGACCGAGGTCAAGGCACAGTAGGCCGGCTCCCGGCGTCTTCTCGACCGTCCCGAGGGGGCGCTCGGGGTCGTCTACGGCCGCGGTGAGGACGCGACCACGGTCGCCTCCTCCCGGGTTGCGACCGAGTCACCTTCCGGGCATACTTCATGAGGGATGAGGGTAACGGGTCTTATCTGGCTGAGAGACGTCGTTGACAAGCTGTCTTGGAAGCATCAGGTCACGACGGATGAAGTCGAAGAGGCCTTGATGTCCCAACACAGGATTCGTTTCCTGGAAAGAGGTACCGTCGAAGGGGAGGACCTCTATGCTGCGATGGCACGGACGCCGGCCGGACGCTACCTGATCATTTACTTCGTGTTCAAGACGACCGGTGAGGCCCTGATCGTCAGCGCCAGAGAGATGACCAAGAAAGAAAAGAAGACGTATGCGGACAAATGACAAGAAGCGCGAGCCCATTCCTCGGCAGTTCAAGAGCGTGGCAGAGGCGGCGGATTTCTGGGACAACCACGATCTGGCGGACTACTGGGACCTGACCCGGGAAGCGACCTTTGAGATCGACATCCAGCGACGCGTGTTTCTGACGGCGTTGGAACCGGATCTCGCCAAGAAGTTGCTCGTTTGCGCCCGCCAGCAGGGAGTGACGACAGAAACTCTGATCAATGTCTGGCTGACCGAGAAGCTGGCAGCGGCTCAAAGCAAAGAACAGATGACAGCGCGGGCTCGGGTAAAAGGCAGGCGCCCGAGCTCAGCCGCATAGCGGTCGATCCATTACGCCATCGGCGCTCGCGCGGCGGGAGGGTGGCTCAGGCGCCGGCCGCTTCGACCACCGCGGCGAGGAGGGTGCCGGCGGCGCGCACGATGCGGCCTTCGGGGTCCTGCTCGGGATCGTAGGCGCTGAAGGTCGCTCCGGCGATCTGCAGGTGCTCGCCGGCCGCCGCGACCACCGCTTCCGTCTGCGCCAGCAGCAGACCGCCGGGCACCGCAAAGGCGTTGGCCCGGCCGACGCTGGGATCGAGCACGTCGAGGTCGATGTGGAGGTGGACGCGCGGCACCCGCTGCCGCAGGTTGACGAGCGCGGGCACCAGCGCGCCGGGAACGTCGCCGGCCGCGAGGCAGACGATCTGCGAGCTGGCGAGGCGCTGCTCCTCCGCCGGATCGAGGTCGCGCGCGCCGACCAGGATCACGTCGCGCTCGGACAGCGGCCGGAAGCCGGGGACGGTGGCGGCCAGCGCCTGCCAGACGTCGCCGGTGATCATCGAGAGCGCCATGCCGTCGAAGAACCCGGACCGCGAGGTCTCCGGCGTGTTGAAGTCGGCGTGCGCATCGAGCCAGAGGAGACCGGTCGCGTGCGGTGGCGTTTCCGCATGGGCGGCGGCGAGCACGCCGAGGGTCGCATTGCAGTTGCCGGCGAGGACGACAGGGAGCCGGCGCGCGGTGCGGGCCTGGCCGGCGGCTTGCGCGAGCTGGCGCTGGAGCTCGACCGCCGCGCCCGCCTCGGTGACGAAACCGTCCGGGAGCCGGAGCATCACGAGCTCGACGTCGTGTCCCTGGGCCTCCAGCGTCCGCAGCACACCGCGTTCGACGAGATGGAGCGGGCCGCGCCCCATCCGCTCGCCGTAGCGCCCGGAATCGTAGGGAACCTGGAAGACGGTCAGCCGCATGACCGGAAGCCTATCCCAGCCGGCGGGTTTGCGGGACGGTAACGGAAGCCGTGGCTGGAGCGCCTGTGTGAATTGACGCGGAGCGCGGCGAGACCGTGTGGCCGCGCAGTGGTACTCTTTCCAGGCTAGAACAACTTCGACCTGAGCACACGCTCCAAGGGGGCTTTTCATGAACGTTCCGACGCAAGCACCGCCACCTGCCAAGAAGGGAATGAGCCCGCTCGCCTGGGTGGGCATCGGCTGCGGGGTGATCATCGTCTTCGGTGTCATCGCCATGGCGGCGATGGGCTTCCTGATCAAGCGGAAGGTTGACCAGTTCAAGGACAACCCGACCATGACCGCGGCCGAGCTGGTGGTGCGGGCCAATCCGGATCTCGAGCTGATCAGCTCCGACCCGAAGACCAGCACTCTCACGGTGAAGAACAAAAAGACCGGCGAGGTGGTCACCTTCAGCGCCGAGGACGCCAAGAACGGCAAATTCAGCGTCAAGACCGACAAGGGGACGACGACGCTCGACACCGGCGGCAAGAACGGCACCGCCACGGTCCGGACGACCGACGAGAAGGGGCAGGAGCAGGTTTCGACCTTCGGAGCGACCGGAGCGCAGAACCTCCCCTCCTGGGTGCCGCAGTATCCGGGCGGCACGGTGCAGGGTACCTTCGACACCACCGGCCCGCAGGGCCGCTCCGCCGCCTTCGGCGTGATGACGAAGGACAGCGTCGAAAAGGTGGCGGACTGGTACGAAAGCCAGCTCAAGGGTTCCGGCTTCAAGGTCGACAAGAACACCTTCGCCACCAACGGCACCACCTCCGGCGGCTCGGTGACCGCCAAGACCGACGACGACAAGCGCACCGTCGCCATCATCATCACCGCCTCCGGCGGCCAGACCCAGGCCGCGGTGACGTTCGAGGACAAGAAGTAGGTTTGCCGCGCTCGTGAAGCTCCAATCCCTCGCCGCCGTGCTCGTCCCGGCCCTCTTCCTCCTCTCGACGGAGGTGGGGCCGGGCGCGCAGGCCGTGCCGGGGGCTGGCAATCTTCGCTTCGAACGGCTCAATCGGACATATAGTCAGGTGGCGCTGGAGATCCTTCCTGTCGAGGAGGGGCCGGTGACCGTGCGGCTGTCGTCGCCGCGCAACAGCCTGGTGGTGCGCAGCCATTCGTTGCGGCTGGAGCCCGGGGCGGGGAACAGCTTCACGGCGGATCTGCAGGTCGAATTCCTGGGAAAGGGATGGCTGGTGGCGGATGTCGAGGTCGGCGGCTTGAGCACGCGGTTGCAGGACGA
>DATARD010000205.1:0-5779 GCA_036264355.1 Thermoanaerobaculia bacterium | reverse complement strand
AGTACATGGCGACCTACGGCGCGGAGCCCGAGCGTTTCGGCACCCCGGCGCCCCCCGCCGCGCCCGGCGAACGCGACGCCGCCCGCCCCGGGCATCATCATGCGCCGCACGCGGAGAGCGCCGGGACCGTCGTCCAGCCGGTCAAGGTGGACAACGACCTCTATACCCGCGACTACTCGAAGTGCATCCTCTGCTACAAGTGCGTCGAGGCCTGCGGCACCGACGCCCAGAACACCTTCGCCATCGCCGTCGCCGGCCGCGGCTTCGACGCCCGCATCTCGACCGAATACGATGTCCGTCTCCCCGACTCCGCCTGTGTCTACTGCGGCAACTGCATCGGAGTCTGCCCAACCGGCGCCTTGATGTTCAAGAGCGAGCACGACCTGCGCGAAGCCGGAGCCTGGGACGAAACTCGCCAGACCGCCACCGACACCATCTGCCCCTACTGCGGCGTCGGCTGCACCCTGACCGTCCATGTGCAGGACGAAAAGATCGTCAAGGTCACCTCGCCGGTCGACCATGACGTGACCAACGGCCACCTGTGCATCAAGGGGCGGTTCGGGTGGGAGTTCGTGAACTCGCGAGAGTAGAGGGAGGCCGGGCTCGCTCCGGTCGAGCCCGGCGAACGGGTCACTTCCGCTCCGCGGCGTCGGCGTTACAGCCGCCGGGAGTGCACGTGGTCAGCACCGTGCAACCCGGGCAACTGTAGCTCTCATCCTTCCCCGTGAGCCCGCTACTGACCTGCTTGAGGGTTTCCAGCTTGAGCTGAAGCTTCTTGGGGCCTTTCCGCTGCTGCATGGCGATCTTTCCTCCCGTCAAAGGTGGTTACAGGATACGGAGCGGCCCGGCAACCGTCAACGGCGGCTGCCTCTTACGGAAAGAAGCCCGGCTGGAACAGGTCCGCCAGATCATTCTTGCCGGAGACCGTGGACAGGATCGACAGGCCGAGGCTCTCCTCGACCGATTTGATGATCGAGCCGTGGTCGTAGGAGACGGCGCCCGTGTAGTTCGCCTTGACATCGGGGCCGATGGCCAGGAACGCCATCTTGGTCGTGGTGTCTCCCTCGTCCCAGGTGAGGTAGATGACACCCGCATGCGCGTTGGCCCAGGCGATGATCCGCGGCAGCTCGGATTTCAGCCAGTCGTCGCCGGAGCGGACGAGGTTGCTGTTCGGGCAGCCGGTCGCGCCGTGCATGTCGTTGCACAGGTTCGGCGTGATGAAGACGTAGCTCGCGATGTTGTTCGCCGCCAGGTCCGCCGCGAAGGAGTTGTAGGGCTTGCTGTGGGCGATGCAGTACGCGTTGGTTTTCGACGGCGGGTTGCCGGACACGTCCTTGAAGAAGACGAATGGGTCGTGCTTCGGGGCATAGAAACCGCTGCCGGCGATCGGGCAGGCGCCGGTGGTGGAATTTTGCCCTTCCTGGTAGGTCATCCAGGTCTGGCCGCCCAACGCATTCTTGATCTGGGTCACCAAGTGCGCGGTGCTGCTCGTGCTGTTGGTGCTCGACGGATTGTTGTCGGTCGTGAAGGTGTGGTCCGAATAGGAGTTCGTTCCACCTTCCATGTAGAGGTAGTGCGGCTCGCTCACCAGGGTCGGCAGCTCGTCGTTGAAATTGGTGGCATGGGCGTAGCTCGGAAGGAGGGTGCCATTGATATAGGGCGCATCCGTGGTGTTGCCATAGATCTCCGACGCGTCGTGATTCTCCATCGCGATGACGAACACATGCTGGATGACGGCGCCATGCGCGGCCGACAGGCTCAAGACGGATGCTGCGACCCCTGCGATGCCAGACCTCATCAACTTCATCATCATGTCGAATCTCCACCGGGGGCCTGCGGACGGCCTCCATGGCCATTGCCGCGGCTCCCGGAGGGTCGACTCTATCGCAATCAGTTCATGACGCAAGTGACGGATGCGTCAAGAACGCGTCACGAGCGCCTTGGCACGCGAGTTGCTCATTCCCTAGGGAAACCTGGCCGGAGCTGTGTCCGGCCTTTTTCTTGGGAGGTGGGTGGACATGGATATCCTGACCTGGATCATCGTCGGCCTGGTGGCTGGGGTTCTGGCGTCCCTGGTCGTCGGAGGCTACGGCCTGATCGCGGACATCATCATCGGCATCGTCGGCGCGTTCATCGGCGGCTGGTTGTTCCGCCAGTTGGGTTGGCATGCACCCTTTGCAGGATTAGCCGGCACAATTTTCATTGCCTTCATAGGAGCCGTCATCCTGATCCTGATCCTGCGCCTCATCCGCCGCTCGCGGTGAGCCCCTTGAGCTCACGGCTCTGCGGGAAGCGGCCCGCGGCGTAACGCAACAGCGCGGTGGCCGAGGCGGGGTCCTTGAGCAGGCGGAGGGTCTTCACTGCCTCCGCATACGCGGCGGGTGTCGGGTTGGTCGCCACCATCTTTTGCAGAACGGGAGCGACCTCGGAGCCGCGGCCGGTGAGCGCATCGAGGATCGCGAGGCTCGACCAGGCGCGGATGTTCTCCGGAAACAGCTCGATCTCCTTGCGGAACGAAGCCTCGGCGGCGACCGCGTCGCCGAGGTCCGCCTGACATTTGCCGCGCACCAGATTCAAGCCACGGAGAAGATCGGGATCTTTCGCTTCGCGCTGGTCATACGCCGCCTGCGCCTGGCGGAGCGTCTCCAGCGATCCGTTGTAGTCGCCCCGCGCGTGCTGGACCTCGGCGAGAGTGACTAGGGGGCCGACGCGCAGGCTCTTTTCGTCGAGCGCCTGGCGGGCTTCGTTCTCCGCTCCCGATAGATCATTCTTCATCAAGGCGATCTGGGCGAGCAGGCCGTGCGCGAAGGAGGCGTTGGTCGCCAGGGCCATGCGGGCGTGGGTGGCCGCTTCGTCGAGCTGTCCCAGCTCGAAATAGAGCGACGCCGCGGCGACCGCGATGTGCGGCGAGCCGTGGGAGATGCGCAGCGCTTCGCGGTAGGAAGCCAGCGCTTCGTCTTTCTGCCCGAGCTTCTGCTGGGAGGTGGCGAGGAACTCCCAGGCGTCCACCATCTGCGGATTGGTGGCCAGAACCTTGCGGAAAGTGTCCGCCGCTTCGCGGTATTCCTTCCGCGACATGTGCTGAAAGCCGGTCTTGAGATCCGCCATGGCTCCGATGTGGCTGCGCGGATCGGGCAGCGCGCCGCTGACCGCGCCGGCACCGGACGCCATGTAGCCGAGGGACATCATCGCCTTGCGTGTCTCCTCGTCGACCGCGGTCGGCGCGGCGAGGGTGCGGTCGTAGCCTTGCATCTCTTTGCGCAGGTCGGCGTAGACGCGCCGCTCGGAGGTGAGCAGGTTGCGCGTCTCCGCCGGATCGCTCGCCATGTCATACAGCTCGGGGGACGGCCCCTCGATGTAGTGCCAGCGGGCGCCGGCCAGCGAGGCCAGGTCGCTCCATCCGAAGTGCAGCCGCGGATAAAAGGTTTCGGAGTAGATGTTTCGGGCCTGGTCGATCTTGGCGATCAGGGCGGGCAGGCCGAGCGGTTTCGGCCGCGGCAGACCCAGAAGCTCCAGGATACTCGGCGCGATGTCGGTGAGGCCCACCGGCGCCGTGGCGGTCGCGCCGGCCCGCTGCGACCGCGGCAGCTTGAGGAGCAACGGCACGTGGATGGCCTCGCGATAGAGCAGAACGCCGTGCTCGTCCTCGCCGTGGTCTCCCAGCCCTTCGCCGTGATCCGAGAGGAGGACGATGAGCGCGCGGTCGTACGCGTCCAGACTCTTGAGCTCGGCGAGGAGGTTGCCGACGATCTGATCGGCGGTCGCGATCTCGCCGTCGTAGGGCAGTTTGTAGCGCGAGGCGAACGGCTCCGGCGGCGTGTAGGGGGTGTGCGGCTCGTAGATGTGGAAGAAGAAGAAGAACGGTTTTCCGGCGGACTGTTGCAGCCAGCTCTCGGACACCCGGAGGGTTTCGCTCCCCGGCCGCTGGAGGCCGCCCAAGCCGCGATTCTGCTGGAACTCGATGCCGTCCTCATAGAAATCGAAGCCGGTCTTGAGGCCGTTTTTCCCCAGCAGCACATAGGCGGACACCGCGCCGCCGGTGGCATACCCCTGCTGCTTCAGCAGCCAGGGGAGGAACGGCAGCTCGCCGCGGGTGATCTTGCCGGCGTCGAGGAGGTAGCCCACGTTGTCGCGCACGCCGTGCACCGCGGGAAGGACGCCGGTCAGCAGCGAGGTGTGAGAGGGAAACGTCAACGGCGTCGCCGTGTAGGCGTTCTGGTAGAGAACGGAATCGCGGCGCAGCGCGTCGAGCGCCGGGGTTTCGACTCCTGTGTAGCCATACATCGGCAGATGATCGGCACGCAGGGTGTCGATCGAAATGATGATCACCGGCGTGCCTTTGGGGATGTCTGGAACAGCGAGCTGATCGCTTTTCGGTCCGCAAGCGCTGAGAACCAGCACGAGAAAGGCAACGCCGAAAAGTACCCTTTTCATCTCCCCAGGATCTCCCGCGCCTTTTTGATGTCGTCGCCATAGCGGGCCGGTGGGGCTCCGGCGACGAAGCGTTCGAGGGCGGTGCGGGACTGTTGCGTGCGGCCGATCTCGGCGGCTTTGAGACCGAGGTTCCAGAGCGCGTCCCAGAGATCGGGTTTGAAGGTGACGGCCTGCTGCCAGGCGTCGACCGCCTCCTCGCGCCGGCCGACCTGGTAGAGGGCGACGCCGAGGTTGTTCCAGGCCAGGGGGCGCTGGCGCTGCAGGCCGATCGCGCGCTCGGAGGCGTCGCGCGCCTGCGGCCAGTGGCTGAGGCGGAGCTCGACGAGCCCGAGAGCTTCCCAGGCGCCCGCGTTCGCGGCATCGGCCTTGAGGATTTTCTGGATCTCCTCCCAGGCATCCCGCTGCCGGCCGGCCGCGGAGAGAGCCAGGGCGAGCGCGGTCGCGGCGGTCGGATCGCCCGCCGCGGAGAGGGGTTTGAGGATCTCCAGCGCTTCCGGGATTTTTCCGGTTTCGGTGAGGGTCAGCCCGAGCTGGCGCAGCAGGCTGTCGGAGGCGACTTTCGCGGCGCGCGCTTTGCGCATGACGTCCAGGGCTTCGCCGGTCTGGCCGTTTTCGAGCAGGGCCTGGGCGAGGAGCGAGTGGCCGAGCGGCATACCCGGCCGCTCCGCCACGACGTCACGGGCCAGGCGGATGGCGTCCGGCAGCCGGCCGAGGCTGTAGAGCTCGATGACGCGGTGGATCTTGCCGTCGAGCTGCACCAGCTTCTTGGGATCGTCCTCCGGTCCATAGCTCGCCCGTGCCGCCCCAGTGTTGGAGACAGCGCCGGAGGCGTAGCCGAGGCTGCGCAGGCGCGCCTCTTCCTCCGGGCTGGCGATCGATCGCGGCGGCGGCCAGGTCGACTCTTTGGGCAAGGCGGCAAAGGCGGCGCGGGCCGCGGCACGCTCGGCGTCCAGCCGGTTGTGCTCTTCTCCCGGATCACGGGGCAGGTCGTAGACCTCGGGCAGCGGCAGGGCGATGTACTTGTGGCCGCCGCGCAACAGGCCGCGCAACGGCGCCCAGCCGCGGTTCAGCGTGGCGGAGAGCGACTCGAAGTAGGAATCCTCCGCCGGCCGGGCCGCTGCCAGGAGAGAGACACCCGGATGCGCCGGAGCCGCCGGAACGGCGACGCCCGCCACCTGGAGCACGGTCGGGAAGAGGTCCACATGGCGCGCCGCGCGATCGTCCTTCCCCACCGTCACCCCCGGACCCCAGAGCACGAGCGGCACATGAAGCGTGGCTTCGTAGGCGAACAGGCCGTGCGTCAGCTCGCCGTGATCGCCCAGCGCCTCGCCGTGATCGGCGGTCA
>DATARD010000188.1:0-16290 GCA_036264355.1 Thermoanaerobaculia bacterium | reverse complement strand
TGTGCGCAGGGGGGTAGACTTCGATCGGGCCATGGAAGTGCCTCCTCTCTTGTTCTCGACAAACAAGAGGAAAGCACGTCTCCATGGCCTTTTGCAAGCCTGCCTCCACGCGAAAAGGACGCCTTAAGCGATCACGGATGCAGCCACCTCGCGTTCGCCTGAGTGTCATGCGCTAATAGGTTAGTACCTATACTCTCTCGATCTCTTCCGGAGATCGTGCTCGCCCCAGTGCGAAACCAGGTTTGCCTGTGCGCAGGGATGCGTCGAGCTGAGTCGGCATGGGCGCCATAGAATAGCTGCACAAGGCCCGACTTGCCGGTCCCGTTCGCGCCGAGAATGAATAGGACTTGCCCGAAATCAACTTCGACGGTGATAGGAGGCCCCTTCGTAGGAATACTGAGCGAGAATCCCATGACACTACCCAGTATAGCTCCGAAGCTGAGAGCAGGCGCGCTCGGCACAACTCAGTACAAGAGCGCTGCTGCCTGCATACGCAACCGTGGCTGTCGCTTGGGGGCTTTCCCTGGTCTGGTCCTTTGGTCCTTGCCGGCCGTTGAGGACAGCCGGCCTAGTCAGGTTGCGATCTACTCGGCGAGCCCGCCAAGCAGAGACCGCAGGCGCTTCAGCTCCGCTTCCGCCGCATCGGCTCGTGCGCCCTCCGCGTCGGCTCGCGCGCGCTCCGCTTCGCCGAGTGTCGGGATCAGCCGGCCGGCCGGATCGAACAGCCGCACCCAGGTGCTCTCCTCGACCTCGCCGCTCTCGGCGGCGCGCACCACGCCCCGCCAGAGGCCCAGGTCCAGGCCGAGCACCGCGCTGCGCAGCCGGCCCTGGCGGTCCGGCGCGATCGGCTCATAGGCGTTGCCCGCCAGCCGGTAGCCCTCCAGGGTCTCTTTGTCGTAATCGAACAGGAAGTAGTCGCGCGTCCGGAACACCTGCGCGTAGAGGGCCATCTTGGTCTTGCGGTCGATCCTCTCGGTGGACGGCGACAGCAGCTCCACGATCAGGTCCGGAAGCCTGCCGCCTTCCTCCCACGCCACCCACGCCTCGCGCCGGCCGCCGGCAACGTGATCGACGAAGAACACATCCGGCCCGCGAAAGGTGGCCTTGGGATGGCTGGACGGGAGGCCCGCCTTCACGTCCTCGGCGACTGCGCGGGCCTGCTCGACGGAGTAGTAGACGAAGGTATTACCTCCGACGAAGAAGTCGCTCCTCCCGCGTTCCTCCATCGCCTGGCGGATGACGTCGAACAGCAAGGTCATCTGCAAGACGTGGTTGAAATTCTCCATGGGCTCCCCGTCGTCGTAGACGAGCTCGAAGGGAACAGGAGCTAGCGCTGGATGGCTCATGACAATCTCCCGTCGGCTTCCGTCGAAGTCATTCGTGAGAGGAACTTTATCGCGCCACGCCGTACAAAGGAAGGGGATGCCCGGAACCTCATCCAATGATTCTAACCCGCTTCGCTCTCCTCTTGAACTTTTCCCACCCTGCCTCCGTATCAACCGCCAAAGCTGTGTGCGTGCATCCTGCCGGGAACCGAACAGGCCCGGTGGCAGTCCATGTCTCCTGGAGGTGATCCGGATGAAATCCTCTGTGCGCCGTGTGGTCTGGTCTCCAGTCCTGGTCCTTTTGATCTCCATGGTTTTCTCGTCCGGCCTCCTGACGGCCCAGCCGGTGGCGGACATCAACACGACGGTGACCGGCAGCGCGGCGGATTTCGTCTTCCGGGCGACGTTCGTCAACCTCGGCGGCACGGTTTTTTTCCAGGCCGATGACGGGCGCAACGGCACCGAGCTGTGGCGGACCGATGGCACGGCGGCGGGGACGGTGCTGGTGAAGGACATCTGTCCCGGCGCCTGTGCGTCCCGGCCGGCCTGGTTGACGGTGGTCGGCAGCGAGCTGTTCTTCGTCGCGGACGACGGCATCCATGGCCGCGAGCTGTGGAAGAGCGACGGCACCGCGGCCGGCACCCAACTGGTCGCCGACATCTCTCCCGGTCTGACCGCCTCGGATCCCTACGGCCTGACGGAGCTGGGCGGCAAGTTGCTCTTCACCACGTCGGACAGCACCGTCGGCGAGGGCGCGCTGTGGGTGAGCGACGGCACGGCGGCGGGGACCACGATCCTCACCGGCGACGTCAGCAACACGCCCGGCGCGCCGTTCTTCCTGCCGGCGTTCCTCGGCAAGATCGGCAACGTGGCGCTGTTCAGCGCCGACACGGCGGCCGAGGGCCGGGAGCTCTGGCGGACGGACGGCACGGCGGCCGGGACCTCCCTGGTGGCCGACCTCAACCCGGGAAGCGGGAGCTTCCTGGTGCAGGGCAGCCCGCCGTTCGAGCGCGTTCCCTACGCGGTGGTCTCCGGCAACCGGCTCTTCTTCGCGGCCGACGATGGCGTCCATGGCGCGGAGCTGTGGGTGAGCGACGGCACGGCGGCGGGAACCAACCTGGTCAAGGACATCAACGCCGGCGGCTCGTCCTCCCCCATCTCCCTGGTCCCCTTCGGGCAGGGCGTCGTGTTGCGCGCCGACGACGGAGTCCACGGTTACGAGCCGTGGATCAGTGACGGGACCGCCGCGGGAACGAATCTGATCAAGGACATCAATCCCGGGAGCGCTACCTCCACGTCCTGGGTGCTGGTCCTCGCCGGCAACCGCGTCTTCTTCGAGGCCGATGACGGCGTCCATGGCCTTGAGATGTGGAGCACAGACGGCACCGCCGCTGGCACCGCGATGGTGGCCGACATCAATCCAGGCTCGGCGAGCGGCGCGCAGCTCAACCTGCCGCCGGTGGGAGTGGTGGGGACGAATCTGCTCTTCTTTGCCGACGACGGCGTGCATGGCGCCGAGGTGTGGAGGACCGACGGCACAGCGGCGGGCACAGCGCTCTTGGCGGACCTCAACGCGGGGCCGGGCTCGTCCTTCTTCTTCAACGGCAATTCGGATGGAACGACCAGCGTCACCGTGGCGGGCCGCTGGTACTTCTGCGCGACGACCGACGCCGACGGCTTCGAGGTGTGGACGAGCGACGGCACTACCGCCGGCACCCACAAGCTCAAGGAGATCAACAATCAGGCGTCGGGATTCCTGGTCAACTGGGGAGAGCTGGCACTGGGGAACGCTCTCGCTCCTCTCCCCGGCGGCAAGGTGCTCTTCCAGGGCAGCGACGGCGTGACGGGCGGCGAGCCCTGGGTGAGCGACGGCACGGCGGCGGGAACCCATCAGGTCACCGATCTGTGGCCCGGCGCGAAGGGCTCCTACCCCTGGCAGATGACGCCGCTGAACGGCAAAGTGCTCTTCCACGCCGACACGTCGACCCTGCATGGCCTGTGGGTCTCGGACGGCACGTCCGGTGGGACGGTGAACCTCACGGCTACCTCCTTGAACGGCTCCTGGATCACCCCGCTCGGCGCCTTCGCGCTGTTCGACGGTCCTGGGGACGCGCTCTGGCGGACGGACGGGACTCCCGGCGGCACCATGGCCGTCGCGGCGGCCGATGGGCCGGCGACTGTGTCCGCCGATCCCGCGGTGCCGTTCGGCGGCGGCGCGCTGTTGACCGGCGCCAAGGCGAACGGCAACCCGGGGATCTGGATGACGGACGGCACCGCGGGGGGGCCCCACCTCGTCCAGGAGCTCGCGCCAAGTCCGGTCAGTCGGCCGGCTCTCCTCACGGCCGCCGGCAGCAAGGCCTTCTTCTCCCTGGACACGGTGGGCTCGGGAACCGAGCTGTGGGTGACCGACGGCACGGCGGCGGGAACGCTCCAGGTCAAGGATCTCAATCCCGGCACCGGCTCCGGTTTTCCGTTCCTGTACCCGAGCCTCGCGGGATCGGTCCTCGCGCCGCTCGGCAACAGCATCGTCTTCGCCGGAGATGACGGCGCCACCGGGCAGGAGCCCTGGGTGAGCGACGGCACCGCCGCCGGCACGGTTCCCTTGGGAGACCTCCTGCCTGGAGCCGGAAGCTCCGAGCCGCGCTGGCTGACCACCCTGGGCAACCGGGTCTTCTTCGTCGCCGACGACGGAATCCACGGCCGCGAGCTGTGGGTGACCGACGGCACCACCGCCGGAACGATGCTGGTGAAGGACATCGAGCCCGGCGCGGCTTCGTCGCAGCCGGATCATCTGACCGCGGTCGGCACCGTCCTCCTCTTCTCCGCCTGGGATTCCGCGCACGGCCGCGAGCTCTGGGTGAGCGACGGCACGCCCGCGGGCACGGCGCGGGTGCAGGACATCGCGCCGGGCGCTCTCTCGGCGAGCCCGTTGGGGATGACCGTCTCCGGTCCCACCGTCTACTTCGCGGCGAACGACAACACCACCGGTTTCGAGCTGTGGTCCATCCCCCGCTCCGCGCTCGGCGCCCATCTCACCGCCACCAAGACGGTCAGCGGCAACTTCACGGAAGGCGGACAGATCACCTACGCGATCGTGCTGACCAACCAGGGGCTCACCCGCCAGCCGGACACCGCCACGGCGATTTTGATCGACATCCTGCCCGCCGGTCTGGCGCTGAACGGCGTTTCTGGCCAGGGAGGCAACGGGGGATCGTTGATCGTGAATTCCGCCGCCCGGTCGGTGACCTGTTACGGACCTCTGGCCGCCGGCGACTTTCTGACCCTCAACATCACCGCCACCATCCAGCCGGGCACCCTCGGCACCACCCTCGCCAACCAGGCCACCCTCGCCTGGGACGCCGACGCCGACGGCGTCAGCGAGGCCACGGGAGTGAGCGACGATCCGAACGCCGCGGGGAGCGCCAACCCCACCGTGATCACCGTCGGTCCGGCCGCTCTCGACTTCTACATCGTCCCCCCCTGCCGCGTGGTGGACACCCGGACCACCACCGCCCTGACCTCCGCCGCGCCGCGTACGCTCAACATCGCCGGCACCTGCGGCATCCCCGCGACCGCGCGAGCCGTGGCGGTCAACCTCACCGTCGTCGGAGCCACCGGCGCGGGCTACCTCACCCTCTGGCGCTCGGGCACCCCGCAGCCGGTCACCAGCAGCCTCAACTTCCTGGCCGGTGTCACCCGGGCCAACAACGCTGTCGTCAGCCTCGCCAGCACCGGCACGCTGGACGCCCAGGCGGTGGTGGGAGGCAACGGAACGGTGCAGGTGGTGATCGACGTGAGCGGGTATTTCCAGTAATCCGCCGCGAAACCCGCGCAGTTTGCGGCGAAACCCGGGCGCGAAGCGAATGGAGAGCGCAAAAAGTGCAAATCTCCGGTCGGATGCCGCGAAACCAGCGGCGGATGTCGCCAGAATGCTGGCAATAGAGAAATTAGCAGCGCGCACCCGCCGCGAATTTCGCGGCGGGCGCCGCAAACTTTAGCGGTTCTCTATCCGGTGTTTCGGGTTTTGCCGCAACTAGATCGGGTTTGCATCCGTTCACGGCGTCCGAAGCCCCTCCCGGGCCGGGGAAAGGCGGTCCAGTCCAAGCTTTGAGGGGTGAAGACGCGAGTTGACGCAAAGAAGATACAAAATGGGGTCAGCGCTTTCGAAGAGAGCCGACGACCTCGATGCGCACGGGGATACCATCCAACGTCTCGGGAAGGTCGGCTTCGGGCCCCGGGAGCTCACGCAGGTTGATCTTCAAGCCGTATCCACCGTCGATCTCGGTGATACCGACGCCCACGACATCGGCCTTTTTACCGAACACTTTCAAGGCTTTGGGTTTCACCGTTCGGGCGTCTTCCAGGGTGTATGTGTTCATCTCAGGCTCCCCCTCCTCCCCTCCCATGGTACACCTATTCCCCTATCCCTCCGACAGTCAGAACATCAGACGGTCAGAAGATCAGGTCAACCTTCATGGCTTCCAGAACGGGGCGCAGAGGGTTGGCGTAGGTAAGTCCTTTACCGTTCTCGCCGCCTTGGTCGCCTCCGGCGAAGAGCAGTGCCACAGCGCGGCCAGTGTCGTCGACAATCACGGAGCCGCTGTCACCTCCGGCGCTGAACGCCACATCGTCGGCGCCTTCAATTTCGATCTGCTGGTCGAATCGTAGAGTACCCAAGTCGTAGTCGATCAGCACGTTGTCCATTTCGATCGCGGTTACTCGCCCCCGAGTGACCCCTGTGGTCCGGCCGACCTTGTGGACCATCTGCCCTTCCCGTAAGAGCTCATCGCTCAGCCCGGTCAGCCGACCGACGGAGTCAAGCCCTTGAAAGTCGAATTCGATCCCTTGGTTGATCTTGGCCGCAGCGCAGTCCAGTAAATTATTGCCGCTTCGCTTCAACCGGACGAACGACGCAAGAGATCCGACGACGTCAGCCGGAGCCATCCCCTGATCGAAGTGGCCGGGCTGGAGAATCAGGTCGCCCTTCTTCGCCCGATTCTCATTGGCCAGGACGTGGTTATTGGACAAGATCAGTGTTGCCGAATCAGCCCGTGACCGGACGAAGCTGCCGAGGGTGCCGGCGGTGATTTTGAAATGGCCGATAGAGCCGCCGATCCGCAGCGGACGCAGCCTGCCCTGGAGTGGAGAGAGTTGCGCTTGGTCAGCGCGTTTGACGACGCGCCCGATATAACGGACATCGACCTCACCGCGTGCACTCCGGCGGATCGACTCCACCGCATCGCCTCCCTCGAGAGCTCTCCTCTGGATCCTAACCGCGAGGCGGTAGTCATCACGCGGACCGGGAACAATACCCAAGGCGAGAGTGCGTGCCACCGGGGGCCTTTCTATCCGCGCCACCTGCCCCGCAGCAACCCCCAGAGCTCGCACTCTGGGGGCCTCGGTCAGGGTCGTTAAAACCGTGTCCTGAAGACTGGCCTTCAACTCTCGAACCGATTCGAGCTGCATGGGGCAACCTCCGAATGTTTGTTACTGTCGTCCTACCTCAACCCGCTCTCAGTGAGTTGGACGGACCTGACGGCTGTTTTCCCTGACCGCGTCGATCCACTCGGCCCAGAGGCGGTCGGCTTGGGTGTAGCTGATGAAGAAGTCGACCATGGCGGATTCAGAGATGACGTAATGATAGCGCGGTGGTTCGCTGCCCCTCTATGAAAGATACCGGGCCTTCGTCGCCTCCTCCCGGGAGGCAGCGGAGACGCTGCGGGCTGGGAATCGCGCCGCGATCTTCCCGGCGGGATGCTCGGCGGACAGCTCCCGCAGCTCCTCGACAGACGCCCGGAGGGCTGGGATGTCGGCCAGGAGGTCCTCCGAGCTCCCCGTGGCGTGGCGCCGGCGCCGACTCCTTGATCCCCGTCGGTCTGCGGCCCGTCTCCACCGTTCCTTCCTCTCTCGGGAGCCTCTGTTGGCCAGGAAAGAGAGCAACCGGAACGATCGGACCTCGAGCACTGCGGCAGGAGTGGGACTCTCAACGGCGGAGAGTGGGAGTCTCTACGGCTGAGAGTGGGAGTCTTTGCGGCTGAGTATCCCACCCTCTGCGGCTGAGAGTGGGACTCTCTGCCGTAGAGAGTGGGACCCTCCAAGGCAAAGAGTGGGACTCTCTGAGGCAGAGAGTCGGAGCGCCGGCGCTGTGCGTCAGCTCCCCGAAGCTTGCTCGGCCTCGGCCTCCAGGAGCGGGCCAGGGCCCGGAAACCGGCCGGATTGAAGTATAGCCGGCTTTCGGATCGGCCAGGCCAGCCGACTGCGGAGTAGGTGGACTTGCATCTTGTCTGCGGAGGTAAAATGCATCTCGACCCCATGGGACTCCGGTAGTCTCCGGCCGGCCAGACGCAACCTTTTCCTCAATTCTGCGTAGCTCAAGAAAACCTCCGTGGCGGGGAGGGGTAGCTTGTGGTCTGCGCGGGTCTATGCTAAAAGAACATAAAGGCTGGTTCTCTGGGAGGTGTATGCCATGAGGAGACGCCCCTCGCGCTGGAAGCCCTGGATCCTTCGGCCCGGTGCCGCTGTTCACCGCGGCCGGCGAGCTGTCTGCCGCCTGGGCCGATCTTGGCGCCGACTCGTTCTTCCATCCCACCGGCCTCTTCGCACAGCGCTTCGCCGCCGACGGCAGCCCTCTCGGTCCGCAGCTCACCCTGGCCGAGTACACCCTCCGCGTCGACTGGCCCGACCAGCATCTGTCGCGCAGCTACCACAATCCTGCGCGCCACATGGAGAGCCATGGGGACACCCAGGCTTTTCCATGAAAGGAAAGGGATCATGAATCGACACCCCATCCGTCGCCTCATTTCCAGTCTCCCGATCCTCGGCCTGCTCGCCGCGGTCTCCGGCCGCGCCGCGGTCGTCCCTTTGGGACCCGAATTCCAGGTCAACGTCCACACCGACGGCGGCCAGAGCCAGCCGTCGGTGGCGACCGGCGCCGACGGTCGCGTCTTCATGGTCTGGAGCAGCTTCGGCAGCGCGCCCACCCAGAACGGCGTGTTCGGCCGTCTCTTCGATGCCGGCTCCGTGAGCTTCCTGAGCGATGAGATCCTGATCGCGTCCGGCACCGTGACCGACCTGAAGGTCCTCGCCGAGCCGGGCGGCGGCTATTTCGTCGCGTGGGTGGACGGGGCCGGGCTCATCCACGCCCGGCGGTGCGGTGCGAACGGGCAGCCGGCCGGTGTGGCCTTCCTGGCAAGCCTCGACCTCGCCGGCCCAGACACCCTCGACGTGGTGGGGACTCCCTCCGGCGGACACATGGTGGTCAGCGCCGCCACCTCGCCGCTGCCTCCCTTCCAGACCGACATGGCGGTCGACCTTCTCGACAATCAGGATCAACTCGTGCCGAACGGCCGTCACCCGGTTTTCCCGGGCCAGTCCGGAGTCTTCTCGATCCATCCGCGCATCGCAGTGCAACCCGGCGGTGGCTTCGTGCTCGCTTGGCTGAACTCGAGTGCGCCGACGCCGCAGGATGTCTGGGCCGAGCACCTCAGCCCGGAAGGCATTCCGCTCGAAGAGGCGTTCCGCGTCAACGACCTCCTCAACGGGACCAGGATCCGTCCGTCGGTCGTAGTCGAGGACGGCGGTGGCTTCGCGGTGGTCTGGCGCACCTCGGGAGTGGGAACGGCCGACGCCGGGATCTGGGTGCAGCGCTATGACGCGGCGGACGCGCGGCGCGGTGACAAGATCCAGCTCGCCGGCGATTCGTTGTTCAGCCGCACGCCGCCGGAGGTGGTGACCACGGCGGACGGCCGGCATCTGGTGATGTGGCCCGATTACGTGGCGGCGGAGGCGGTGGTGCTCGGGCGCTTCTTCGATGCCTCGTGGCAGCCGGCGGGCGGCCCGTTCCAGGTGACCGGCAACGGTTTCGGCGGCGGCGAGGCCGCTGCGTTCGTGCCCGGCGGCGGTTTCGTCGCGCTGTGGCCGGAGGGCGGCTCGGAGGTCAATCCGTCCGACGTCTTCGGCCGCCTGTTCTCGGTCGACTGCATGGGTGGCGCCGGCTCTCTCTGTCTGAACGGTGACCGGTTCAGCGCTTCCGTGGCCTGGCACGATCCGCGGAGCAACGCCCGCGGCACCGCGACCGCTCTGCCGTTGACCACCGACACCGGCGCCTTCTGGTTCTTCTCCGCGGGCAACGCCGAGCTGCTGGTCAAGGTGCTCGACGGCCGGCCGGTGAACGGCCACTGGTGGGTCTTCTTCGGCGCCTTGACCGATCTCGAATACGACCTCACGGTGATCGACACGGAGAGCGGTGTCCAGAAGGTCTACCACAATCCGCCGTACACCCTGGCGAGCGGGGCGGACATCTTTGCGTTCATCGATCCGCCGCCACCTGGAGCGCCGGAGGAGGGGGTGATCGTTCTCGGCGCGCCGCGGAGCCAGGCGGCCTGTCCGGCCGGTGCCTGCCTCGGCGCCTTCCAGGTCAGCGTCGACTGGGTCGATCCCGCGACCGGCCAGACGCACCAGGCGGCCGGCGTGCCGCTGTCGGACAACAGCGCCTATTTCTGGTTCTTCGATCCGAGCAACATCGAATTGATCGTCAAGGTGCTCGATGGCCATGCGGTGAACGGCCATTGGTGGGTGTTCTACGGCGCGCTGAGCAATGTGGAGTACACCATCCACGTCGATTGGCCCGACCGGGGCTTGTCGCGCACCTATCACAACCCCGCCGGCCACATGGGGAGCCGGGCGGACACCCAGGCGTTTCCCTAGAATGGAGCCGTCCGTCATGCGTGCTCGCCGATTTCTCTCGGCCATCGCTCTCCTCGGCCTGCTCGGGGCTCCGGCTGCGTTCGCCGCGGTGGTCTCCCTGGGACCCGAATTCCAGGTCAACGTCCACCCCGGCGGCAGCCAGCCGTCGGTGGCCACCGGCGCCGACGGCCGGGTCTTCATGGTGTGGAGCCAGGACGGTGTGATCGGCCGTCTCTATGATGCCGGCTCCGGCCGCTTCCTGAGCGATGAGATCCGGATCGCGGCCGGCTCCGCGAACGACCCGAAGGTCCTCGCCGAGCCCGGCGGCGGTTTTTTCGTCGTCTGGGAGGATGGCGCGCAGACCATCCGCGCCCGGCGGTACGGCGCGGACGGGCAGCCGGCCGGTCCGGCTTTCCTGGCGAGCTTCGACGGCGGTGATCCGGGCACTCTCGACGTGGTGCGGACCGCCGCCGGCGGCCATCTCGTGGTCTCCGCCATGGCCACGTCGCTGCCTCCCTTCCAGACCTATCTCTGGGTGGACACTCTCGACGCCACGGATCAACTGGATCCGAACGGCCGTCACGTCGTCTGGCCGGGCCAGAACGGTGTTTTCGTGGTCCACCCGCGGGTCGCCGCGCAGTCCGGCGGCGGCTTCGTGCTCGCGTGGGAGGACGCCCTCCCGCCGTTCAACGACATCTGGGCCGAGCATCTCAGCCCGCAAGGCCTTCCGGTCGACGAGCCGTTCCGCGTCAACGACGTTGCCGCCGCGACCAGGACCCGTCCGTCCGTCGTGGTCGAGGACGGCGGTGGCTTCGCGGTGGTCTGGCGCACCGTGGGCGCGGGGCCTGCCGACGGGGTCTGGGTGCAGCGCTTTGACGCGGCGAACGCGCGGCGCGGCGACGCGATCCGGCTCGCCGTCGTCCTGGACACCTCGGATGTCGCGAACGTTCCGCAGACCGTGGTGAACGCTCCACGCGGCCGGCGTCTGGTGCTGTGGCCGGACCTTTCGCCGGCCGTCGATCCACCCGGCCTGGTGGGCTCCCCGCTGGTGCTCGGCCGCTTCTTCGACGCCTCCTGGCAGCCGGTGGGCGAGACGTTCCAGTTGAACGACAACCGGCTCGCCTCCGGTCAGGAAGCGGCCGCGTCGTTCCTGCCCGGCGGCGGGTTCGTGGCCGCGTGGTCGTCGCCGGACATCATCGGCCACCGCTTCTCGGACGACTGCCTGGGCGGGGGCGGCAGCCTCTGCCTGAGCACCGACCGCTTCCTCGCCTCGGTGGCCTGGCACGATCCGCGCAGCAACGCCCGCGGCACGGCGACCGCCCTGCCGTTGACCGGGGACACCGGCGCCTTCTGGTTCTTCTCCGCGGGCAACGCCGAGCTGCTGGTGAAGGTGCTCGACGGCCGGCCGGTGAACGGCCACTGGTGGGTCTTCTTCGGCGCGCTGACCGATCTCGAATACGACCTCACGGTGACCGACTCCAGGACCGGCCTTCAGAAGGTCTACCACAACCCGCCGTACACGCTGGCGAGCCGGGCGGACATCAACGCTTTCAGCGAAAGCGCCGCGACGCCTGAGCCGGGAATTCCCCGGCCGCTGCCGCCGGACACCTGCCCGGCCGGCGCCTGCCTGGGCGCCTTCGAGGTCAGCGTCGAGTGGGTCGATCCCGCGACCGGCCAGACGCACCAGGCGGCCGGTGCGCCGCTCTCGGGCGACAGCGCCTACTTCTGGTTCTTCGACCCGAACAACATCGAGCTGATCGTCAAGGTGCTCGACGGCCATGCGGTGAACGGCCATTGGTGGATGTTCTACGGCGCGCTGAGCAATGTGGAGTACACCATCCGTGTCGACCGGCCCGACCAGGGCCTGTCGCGCACCTACCACAACGCCGCGGGTCACATGGAGAGCCGCGCGGACGTCCAGGCCTTCCCCTAGAGGATGAAAACAGCATGAGAGGAGATTGCATGCGGACATTCAAGAGGACGTTGATGTCTCTTTCCCTGCTGGCCGGTTGTGTCGTCGCTGCACCGCTGGCCGCCGCTCCGCTCTCGCCGCTCGGCCCGGACTTCCGTCTCGACATGGCGGGTCAGAACGGCGGCCGGTCGGTGGTGGCGATCGATCCGTCCGGCAATGCGTTGGAAATGTGGACGACGTTCTCGTATGAGCTGTCCGCGGTGTTCGCGCGTTCGTATGACCGCACCGGCCGCACGTCCGGCCTCGATTCGCGGCTCGATCAGACGGCGATCCTGAAGCAGGACGCCACGCTCGCCGCGGTCGCGCCCGGCCGTTTCGCCGCGGCCTGGCTGAATTACGACGACTACGACCAGCAGCCGGTGCACCCCGTCGATCCGGCGCTGGGGACGATCTCGGCCCGTTTCCTCGACGCTCAGGGGCGGCCGGTCAGCGGCGAGATCCGGGTCAACGTCACCAACCTGGCCGAGCCCGGAAGCCTGTGGCTGACCGCCCTGCCCGGCGGCGGTTTCGCCGCCCTGTGGCGTGAGGGGGACGAGACGTCCGGTGCCGCGACCTACGTCAGAGCTTTCGACGCGGCGGGCCAGCCGCTGGCGGCTCCATTCGCCGTGGCCACCGCTCCTTCCCTGTGCCGCATCGAGACCGCGGGCCTCGGCAGTCTCGCCGACGGCACGCTGCTGGCGTTCTGGAATCTCTCGACCCTTGGGGGTGACTGCGGCCTCGGCGTCCACGGCCAACACCTGACGGCGGACGGACGGCCGCAGGGGGCGGAAATCTTCCTCGGCCCGGTCGACGACGTCGCGGTGCGGCGTGACGGTACGTTCGTCGCCGTGCGCACGGTGAGCGGCGCGACGCCGCTGGTCGACGGTTTCGACGTGCACGCCCAGCTCTACGACGTCACCGGCCGCGCCCTGGGCAACGAGATCACGGTGGCCGGCGGCGCCGGCAACCAGAGCCAGGCCGTGGTCGCGGCGGATGCTGCCGGCCGCTTCCTCGTCCTCTGGGAGGAGAGAGCCTCGGTCGTCGATCCCACGTCTCCCGCTCTGCTCTCCATGCGCTTCTTCGACGCCGCCGGCAAACCGTTGGGCGCCGCCTCCCCGGCGACCTCGGCGCGCACCGGCACCCAGGGTGGCGCCCGGCTCAGCACCAACGGCGCCGGCGACTGGGCGCTCTCCTGGCGTGGCCTGACGCCGCTCGGCACCTATCCCTTCGCACGCCGTTTCGCCACCTGCTCCGACTCCCAGCTCTGCCTGAACGGCGGCCGTTTCCAGGTGGCGGTAAGCTGGCGCGACGTGCGCACCGGCGAGAGCGGCAGCGGCAATCCGGTGCCGCTCACCGATGACACCGGCTCGTTCTGGCTGTTCAGCCCGGACAACCTGGAGATGATGGTCAAGGTGCTCGACGGCGGCGCCGTCAACGGCCACTTCTGGGTCTTCTACGGCGCGTTGACCGACGTCGAATACGACCTCAAGGTGACCGACGCCGAAACCGGCCTGAGCCAGACCTATCACAACGACGCCGGCCACCTGGTGAGCCGCGGCGACACCGGCGCTTTCCAGGTGACCGCGGCCACCACCGAGAGCCCCGCGGACGGCGGGCGCAGCTTCGCCGCGGCGACCTCGCCGCTCCTCCTCAACGACCGGTTCGACGTCGCGGTCTCCTGGCGTGACCCGCGCACCGGGCAGTCCGGCGCCGGCACTGCGGTGCCGCTGACCCACGACACCGGCGCTTTCTGGTTCTTCGGCGATCAGAACCTGGAGATGATGGTGAAGGTGCTCGACGGTCGTGCCTTGAACGGCCACTTCTGGGTCTTCTTCGCCGCTCTCTCCGACACCGCGATCACCCTCCGCGTCACCGACCGGGAGACCGGCGCGGTGCGCACCTACACCAAGTTGGCGAACCGGCTGGCCAGCCGTGCCGACGTCACCGCCTTCTGATCCGGCTGGACTCGTGTCGATCGGAAACCATCCGTCCGCTCGCCGCCGTGGCCCTCGCCATGGCGGCGGCGCCTCGAAGGAGGCCCGCCATGCGTTCCAAATCCCTGCTTCCTCTCCTCGTCCTGACCTTGTCTCTGCCCGCCGCGGCCCAGCTCACCCCGCTCGGCACGGACTTCCGGATCAACGCGGCCACCGCGACCCCCTTGCATGATCACGACGGCGCCGTCGTCGCCCTCAGCTCCACGGACGTCACGCTCGCCGTCTGGACTGTTCCGGTCAGCTCCATCTTTGACGAGCTGTGGGCGCGGGCGTTCGACGCGACCGGCAATCCGCTCGGCCCCGGTGGCCGGATCGACACCGGCAATTTCCTCAAGGTCAGCCCGGCCGTCGTCGCGTTGCCGGACGGCCGGTTCGCCGTGGCGTGGACGAACAGCGCTCTGGTGCCGGGATTCCCGCGGCGTGGCGGAGACAAGATCGGACCTCTCGGCTACGATGTCGTCTCGCTGCGTCTGCTCGATGCGACGGGGGTCCCGACCAGCGCCGAGATCCGCGTTGATTCTGCCGGCGAGTCGTCCCTCACCCTCCGCCTCGCGGCGGTGTCGGGTGGATCGGGTGGCTTGGCGGTGGCTTGGTCCGAGCACGACGTTGTCCTCGGCGAAGACCGCGCGCTCGCCCGCCGTTTCGACACCTTCGGCGCGCCGCTCGGCAATGAAATCCTGCTCGACAGCTCGCCCACCTGCACGATGTCGGTGGTCGCCCTGGCGGGCCGGAGCGACGGCGGGCTCGCCGCGTTCTGGGAGAGCGGCAGCGGCACGCAGCCCGGCTGCCCCGGCGTCCGCACCCGGCGTTTCGCGGCGAATGGCCAGCCGACGGTGACCCCGCTGACCGTGCCGTCCGCCGACCTCTTCGCCGTCCGTCCCGACGGCAGCTATCTCGTGGTGCGCAACAAGCTGCCGCCGCCCAACTCGCCGGTGGCGAGCGGCTACGACGTCTACGTCCAGCTCTACGACGAGAACGGCATCCCGCGCGGAGACGAGAGCACCCTCACCGGGCCGGCGTTGGGGAACCAGCAGGCCACCGACGCCGTGGCCGGCGAGGACGGGAGCTTCGCCGTGGTGTGGAGCAACGACTCGGCGGCCGACGACGACCAGGTTGACGCCGACGTGACCGCCGCGCTCCTCGACTCCGCGGGCCACCTGATCGTCCCCCCGGCCCTGGTCAATGCGCAGACGGCCGGCGATCAATTCGTGCCGCGCGCCGCCACCGACGGCCACGGCGAGTGGGTGTTCGCCTGGGTCAGCGAAACTCCGGGGCAGAACGGCGGCAACCTCTTCGCCCGCCGCTTCACCACCCAGCCGCCGTGCCGGTTCGCGCTCTGCCTGGACGGCGGCGCGTTCGGCCTCGACGTGGCGTGGCGCGACCCGCGCACCGGCAACACCGGCAGCGGCCACGGCATCCTGCTCACCGAGGGCACCGGCGCCTTCTGGTTCTTCTCCCAGGAGAACGTCGAGCTGTTCGTGAAGGTGCTCGACGGCAGCGCGGTCAACGGCTATTTCTGGGTCTTCTACGGCGGCCTTTCCGACGTCGAATTCACGCTCACCGTGACCGAGACTTTGTTCGGGGCGGCGAAGAGCTACCACAGCGCGCCCTACACCATGGCGAGCAACGCCGACACCACGGCCTTCCTGGCCTTCTTCCTCAGCGATGCGAGCACCGCACCCGCGAGCGTCTCCCCCGCCAAGGCGGCCGAGCCCGGGGCCTGCTTCCCCGGGAGCACCGCCCTCTGCCTGAACAGCGACCGCTTCCGCGTCACCGTCACCTGGACCGATCCGCGCACCGGTACCACCGGCTCCGGCCAGGCCGTGGCGCTCTCCGGCGACAGCGGCTATTTCTGGTTCTTCAACGCCGACAACGTCGAGATGGTGGTGAAGGTGCTCGACGGCCGGCTGGTGAACGGCCACTTCTGGGTCTTCGACGCCGCGCTGTCCGACGTCGAAACCGAAATCAAGGTGACCGACACGGTCACCGGCGCCTTCAAGATCTATCGCAAGCCGGCCTATACATTCCTCAGCCAGGCCGACACGGCGGCGTTTTGAGGAGAGAGACGAGAGAGACTGATCATGCGACAAAAATCGATCCTCTGCTTCTGCCTTCTGCTGTTCCCGGCCGCGTTGCTGGCCGCGGAGACGCCCCTGGTGCCGCGCGGTCCGGCGGCGCAGGTGAACAGCGCCGCGGGCGATGGCAGCTCCGGTGCCGAAGCGCCAGTCCCCGCCCTGGCGCCGGACGGCAACCTGCTCGTCGTCTGGGGGACTCCGAGAGAGTCCGGGTCCGCCATTCTGGTACGCCGCTTCGATGCCACCGGGAAGCCCGGGCC
>DATARD010000147.1:0-13857 GCA_036264355.1 Thermoanaerobaculia bacterium | reverse complement strand
AGGGCCCCGGCCGATTTGGCGACCCTGTCCGGTAATACTTCGAGGCTGTCCGCCAATACCTCGTTTTTGTCCGGAAATACTTCGCCGCCGCACCATGCCCTCATTGCCAAGCCGGTACCAGGCTCGTAGACTGCGGGCCTGATCCCACGGGAGGAGCCCCATGATCTCGATCCGACTTTCGATCCGACTGCGCTTTGCCGTCCTTTTCAGCTTTTCCTTGCTCAGCGGCCTCGCCACTGGTGCCGCGTCCGCCGCTCCGGCACCCAAGGCGAAAGCGGCCGCCGGCGATCATCTCCTCCAGGAGATCGACCGGCTGGCCGGCGAGGTCGAGCCGGCTGTCATCGCCGACCGGCGCCACATCCATGAGCATCCCGAGCTGTCGAACCGCGAGGTGGAGACCGGCAAATACGTGGCGGACCACCTCAAGGCGCTGGGGATCGAGGTGCAGACCGGGGTCGCACACACCGGTGTGGTCGGTGTGCTGCGCGGCGGCAAGCCCGGCCCGGTGGTGGCCCTGCGCGCCGACATGGACGCCTTGCCGGTCACCGAAGAGGTGGATGTGCCGTTCGCGTCCAAGGTGCGCACCACCTACGACGGCAAAGAGGTCGGCGTGATGCACGCCTGCGGGCACGACGCGCACACCGCGATCCTCCTCGGCGTCGCGGCCGTGCTCTCCAAGGCCAAGGCGGAGCTGCCCGGGACGGTCAAATTCATCTTCCAGCCCGCCGAAGAAGGGGCGCCGGCCGGCGAAGAGGGCGGCGCGCACCTGATGGTGAAGGAAGGCGTGCTGAGCAGCGATCCGCAGCCGGGCGCCATCTTCGGCCTGCACGTGACCCCTCTCTTCGAGGTCGGCCAGATCGGTTGGCGCTCGGGCGGCATGCTCGCCGGCGCGGACGGCATCCGCATCGTCGTGCACGGCCGGCAGACCCACGCGGCCATGCCGTGGAACGGCATCGACCCGATCGTGGTCGCCGCGCAGATCGTCCTCGGCATCCAGACGATCGCGAGCCGCCAGGTCGACATCACCAAGGCTCCGGCTCTTCTCACCATCGGCAAGATCGACGGCGGCGTGCGCGAGAACATCATCCCGGACGACGTGCGGATGCTCGGCACCTTCCGCTATTTCGACCGCGACATGCGGAAAGACGTCCACGAGCGGCTGAAGCGGACCGCGGAGAGCATCGCCCAGAGCTCGGGAGCCACCGCGGACGTAGTCGTGGAGGAGCGGGTGGCGCTGACCTACAACGATCCCGAGCTGACCGCCCGGATGCTCCCCAGCCTGAAGCGCACGGCCGGCGACGCCAATGTGCTGGAGGCGCAGCCGATCCTCGGCAGCGAAGACTTTTCCTACTACCAGGAGAAGATCCCCGGCACCTTCATCTGGCTCGGCATCCGCACCCACGGCGCCGATTCCAAGCTTTTCGGTCCCAACCACTCGCCGCGCTTCCGCATCGACGAATCCGCCTTGAAGCTCGGCGTCCGCGCGCTGTCACGGCTGGCGGTGGACTGGCTGCAGAGCGCGCCGGCGGGAGCTTCCAAGAAGTAGACCGATTCTGGCGGCAATCCGCCCGAGGGCCGGTTCAATCCGCCCGAGGGCCGAATCAATCCGCCCGAGGGCCGAGGCCACGAGGCCCTATGCTATCCTGTCGTCCAGGAGAAGAACCGGGCGGACCCGATTTTTCTCTTTCTTTTGACGGCAGGATGGAAGAGAATTGTCTCCAGAAACGATCCGGATAGGGAGCACGCCATGAGCAAATCAGCCGCCGCGGCGGTCGCGCCTCTGCCCTTTGAGCTCGTCTACAGCGACGGAGAGCCTTTGGAGACCGAGTGGCACACTTGGCAGTATCCCCTCCTGCGAGAGCTGATTCGCCAGACCATGGTGGAGCGCGGGCGGCGTGACTTCTTCGTCGGCGGGGACATGTTTGTCTACTACTCGCTGCAACAGGCTCAGGACATCGTGCAGGGCCGCAAATACTTTCGGGGTCCCGATGTCTTCTGGGTAGGCGGCGTCGAGCCGAGCCCCCTGCGTAACGCCTGGGTGGCGTGGGAAGAAGGTGGACGGCTGCCGGATGTCATCATCGAGCTGCTGTCTCCCTCCACCGCCGAGATCGACCGCAATGAGAAGAAGGATCTCTACGCGCGGATCTTCCGAACGTCAGAGTATTTCCTGTACGAACCGGAAACTCTCAAGCTGGAGGGATTCCGGCTGGCCGGCCTGTCCTACCGGCCGCTGATCCCGGACGCAAACGGAAGGCTGTGGAGCGAACAGCTCGGAGTCGCGCTCGGCCGCTGGCATGGTGTCTACGCGAACCAGGAAGCCGACTGGGTCCGGCTCTTCCGCGCGGACGGGAGCCTGGTTCCGACCGAGGCACGAGCCGAACGCCAGCGCGCCGAGATAGAGCACCAGCGCGCCGAAGCCGAACGCCAGCGCGCCGACTCGGCGGAGGCTGGGCTCGCTCGACTTCGTTCCCTGTTGCAAAAGCCTTCCGCCGAGCCGTAGCCGAGAGACGCCAAAAAAGAGAAGATTCCCCCTCGATGACCGACTCCTTCTGGTCGTGGACCCTCGCCGACTTCCGGGACCGCGTCGCATCCGCGAGCCCCCAGCCGAGCGGCGTGCCGGTGGCGGCCGTCAGCGCCGCCTTCGGGCTTGGGCTTGTCCTGATGTGCCTGGAGATCACGGACCAGAGGGCCGCTTCAGAGGATGTGGCCGCAGGCCGCGAGCTGTTGGCTCGCTTGAGCACCGCCGCCGACCGGGACGCCGCGGCGTACAGCGATTTCATGGCGGCGATGGCTCTGCCGAAAGGGACGGCCGAGGAGCAGGCCCTCCGGCAGCGGCGGATGCAGGAGACGCTCGCCGCGGCCACTGAATCGCCGCTCGCGGCGGCGCGGGACATCACGGCGGCTCTCGACCTCGGCGCCCGGGCGGCGGAGCGCTGCAAGGTGGCGATCCGGAGCGACCTGGCGGCGGGTGTCGACCTCTTGGCGGCCGGGCTCTCCGCCATGCTCCGCACCGCGGACGTCAACCTCGCCGGGATCTCCGACGCCGGGGCACAGGAGCGCTTCCGCGCCGAGCGTGCCCGGCTGGCCGAGCGCGGCGAGTCCCTTGTAAAGAAAATGTTCAGCTCAACCCCCGGCTCTTTCCCTTAGGCACGGCTTTCGCTACTCTGCACTCTTGGAGGGCACGCCTTCCCGGAGGTCGAAACATGAAATTCTTTTCACCGATCAGCCTGATCCCAGCAATCGCCGCGGCAGCTCTTCTGACCGGGTGCGATTCCTGGGTCGGATACCGTCATGTCCACTACGATCCCAACAACCAGCCTCCTTATGACAGCGGCGAGCACGCTCCGCCGCCGAGCCGCCGGGACGATCAGGGCGATGCGGACCAGGGCCGCCACGTCCGCGAAGTGCGCGGCACGGTCGAGAGCGTCGATCCCAACGAGCAGGCGATCCTGATCCGTCCGGGGAACGGCGGTGGCCCGGACGACCGGGATCTCGTCATCCACTACGACGACGACACGCGGGTGGAGTTCCAGGGCCGCTCCTTCGGCGTGGAGAGCCTGGAGCGCGGCGATCAGATCAGCGCCGCCGTCGAGCGCGGGTCGGAGGGCCTCCTCACCAAGGTGATCCAGGTCATCCACGATGTGCGCGGCGGTGAAGAAGCCATGCCCGGCGACCGCGGTCGCCGCGAGGAGGAGCGCGGCGAGCCGCAAAGCCTGGAGCTGCGCGGCGTCGTGCGCTCCAACGACTCTCACCGGCAGGCCCTCGAGGTCGAGCGGGCGGGGTCGAAGTCGGTGGTCGTGGTGGGCTATGACGACGACACGGACGTCGAGTTCCAGGGGCGCCACTACAGTCCCGACAACCTCGAAAAGGGAGACGCGGTGGAGATCGAGCTGCGCGAGGAGGGTGGACGGCCGGTCGCCGACAAGATCGTCGTGGTCGGCGAGGGCCGGCCGGTCCGGACCTGAGCTGCCCGAGCTGAGACCTGATGGAGCAGCGGGATTTCGGCAGGACCGGTCTGCGTGTCCCGATCCTCGGCTTCGGCGCGGGGCATATCGGCGATCCGGCGCTGCCGGAGGAGGAGGTGGGCCGCCTCCTCCACGGCGCCCTCGATCTCGGTGTCACTCTCATCGACACGGCGCGCAGCTACGGCCTGTCGGAAGAGCGGATCGGCCGCCATCTTGCCGGCCGCCGCGGTGAATTCGTCCTCTCGACCAAGGTGGGCTATGGCGTGCCCGGCGTGCCGGACTGGACCGGTCCGGTGATCACCGCCGGAGTGGACGCCGCGCTCGGCAGGATGCGGACCGACCACATCGACGTCGTCCACCTCCACTCCTGCCCGGTGGACGTGCTGGAACGGGGAGACGTGGTGGCGGCCCTGCAGGGTGCGGTCGCGGCCGGGAAGGCGCGGGTGGCCGCCTACTCCGGCGACAACGCGCCGCTCGACTGGGCGATCGCCTCGGGAGCGTTCGGCAGCGTCGAGCTGTCGGTCAATCTTCTCGACCAGCGCGGAATCGAGCGGGCGCTCCCTGCCGCCCGCGAGCGCGGGCTCGGCGTGATCGCCAAGCGCCCGGCCGCCAACGCGCCATGGAGATTCGCCGAGCGTCCGGCCGCTCAGGACATCGCGCTCTACTGGGACCGCTGGCGCGCGCTCGGCCTCGATCCGGGCTCCTACGACTGGACCGAGCTCGCCCTCCGCTTCGCCGCTTGGCAGGAGGGCGTCGCCTGCGCCATCGTGGGCACGAGCCGGCTCGAGCATCTCCAGAAAAACGCCGAGCTGGCCGCCAAGGGGCCGCTGCCCCCCGAGACCGTCGCGGCGATCCGCGCGGCGTTCCGCGATCGCGGAGCGGAGTGGGAGGGGCAGATCTGAGCGAGGGCGGCTAACTCTCTTTGGCGATCTGCCCCGGAGGGGCTTCAGCGCCTAGCCCAGGGATTTATCCCTGGGTTGCGGGGCCGTCTCCCCTTCCCAGGGTTAAAACCCTGGGCTAGGTGCAGCGGCCCCTCCGGGGCCAAAAGATTGAGCTAGCTGCTCTTTTTCAACCGCGCCCGCGCCTCGGCGAGGGCTTTCTCGTCTTCCACCACCCACGCCGGCCGGGGTGAGCGGGCGATCAGCTTGCGCAGGATCTCTTGCGCTTCCGCCGATTTGGCGGGCTGGTGATCGAGGATGGCTTCCGCGAGATAGAGGTGGTTGAGGAAGTTGTCGGGCGCGAGGGCGACGGCGCGCCGCAGCTCGGTGACCGCCTTGTCGTGATCGATCCAGCCGGTGAAGAAGGGGATCTTGGGAGCCAGGTCGTGCAGGCGGCCGAGGAGCCGGTGGCCGGCGGCCTCGTCGTAGGTCTCGTCGAGCGCGATGCCGGTCTCGGCGTAGCGGCGGACCTTGTCGCCCACTCCCTGGCGGGCGGCGGCGACGCGGCCGAACGCGTCGCCCCACAGCCCCCAATGGACGCCGGCCCAGAGGATCACCGGCGTCGCCTCGGGGACTCCGGCGAGAGCTTTCGCCGCCTGCGCCGGGCTCATCGCGTCGAGCTTGGCGCGCCCTCCCACCTTCTGGGCGAGACGGTCGATCGCCGCCTCGGCGACCTCCTTGCCGTGGCCGAAGACCTTCTGCTTGTCCGCGTTGCTCTGCGCCACGTGCTCGCCCTGGAAGAAGAGCGCCCGCAGCAGCTTCCAGGACGCTTCCAGCCGCGCCGGCTGCTCCTTGACCGCCCGCTCGTAGGCGGTGACGGCTTCGCCGATCGGGCCGGCGGCAGCCCGGCCGCCCTGGTGCCCTTCGGCGCGGCGCGCCCACGCGGCGTCGCCGAGGGCGACGGGATCGGTGGCCGCGGGAGCCTGCGCCGAGAGGTGTAGCGGGAGCGCAAGGAGAGCCGGCAGCGCGAGACGCAGGACGGTGAGCGATCGCATGGGATAATCTCCCGGAGTCAAAGGTCCGGGTGGATTCTGCCACAGAGTCCCACCGCGTCCGACAAAGGAGAGACCATGAAGAAGATTGCGACGCTCTGTCTGCTGGCCCTCGCGGCTTCCCTGGCGGCGGCAGCGCCGGCCTCGGCAGCGACGACGAAGTGTGAGCTGAGCTTCACCCTCAAGAGCTGGGCGGCGTTCTACAAGACCGCCAGCGGCTCCGGCACGATCACCTGCGACAACGGCCAGACGGCGAAGGTGAACCTGAACGCCAAGGGCGGCGGCCTGGCCGCCGGCAAGTCCAAGATCGACGACGGCCACGGCAAGTTCTCCGAGGTGGCGGACATCCGGGAACTGTTCGGGACCTACGTCACCGGCGGCGCCTCCGCGGGCGCCGGCAAGTCGGCCGAGGCGAGCGTCGTCACCAAGGGTGACATCTCGCTGGCCCTGGCCGGCCATGGCACCGGCATCGAGCTCGGCATCGCCTTCGGAAAGTTCATCATCTCGCGGCGCTGAGCGCTTGCCGTATACTTCGACCCATGAGTCGAGCGATCTCACGCCGCGCTGTCGAGGTCTTGGCCGAGAACCGCATCCAGCAGGCTGTCGAAGAAGGCAAGTTCGACGGCCTGCCGGGCCTTGGCCAGCCCATCCCTGACATCGACGACCCGTATGACCCGGATTGGTGGATCAGGAAGTGGGTGCGGCGGGAGCGGCTGGGCCGCGAGCTGGCGGCCGGGCTGCGGCAGTTGCGCGGTTTCTGACCTCCCGCGGCACTCATGAAGATAGGGGCCGGCGTTCGCCGGTGCCCCTTTCTCAAGGAGGTCCGCCTATGACAGCCCGTTCCACCATCCTTTCAGCCGTCGCAGCTCTCTTCCTCGTCTCCAGCACTGCCTTCGCGTCAGGCCCCTACCAGATCACCGGCACGGCGGTGAGCCACGACGCCGGCTACGTGCGCACCGAATTCACGGTGCAGGCCGGCAGCCATCCGCTCGACCGGTTCAAGATGGTGCGGGTGACCAAAGAGCACGCGGACGCCGACTCGCGCGGCTCGATCCTCTTCCTGCCGCCGCTCGGTACGACGTTCTCGTTCTATGAGCAGCGCGACGGCGTCGCCGGCACGGGCGCCCCGGGCACCTCGATCGCCGAGTATTTCGCCGACCGCGGCGTCGACGTCTATGGCTATTCGCCGCGTTTCGAGGGCATTCCGGCCGGAACCTGCGAGGCCGGCGTGATCGACTGCTCCGCCATGGCCGGCTGGGACATGCAGTCCCAGATCGACGACATCACCTTCGTCCGCTCGCAGATCGAGATCCTCCATCCCGGCACCAGGATCGTCACCGGCGGCGCCTCGCTGGGCGGCATCCTCGCCATCGCGGTGGCCAATGCGCATCCGGGCGACTACGACGGCATCTTCCCCTGGGAAGGAATGCTGTTCAGCAACGATCCGCAGGTGCTCGCGCTCAACCAGGGCTACTGCGCGGGTCTCCAGGCACAGCTCGGCGCGGGCATCATCTTCGACGGCGTTGGCGGCAACGTGTTCAAAGAGGTCACCCGGGCGTCGCGGCTCAATCCAGGCGGCCTGACGGCGATTCCGTTCTACCCGCCGACGCTGACCAACCACCAGGTGCTGGTGACCTTCCTGGCCGTGCCGACGCCGGGCCCGGCCTCCATGCCGGTCCCCAACTATGTCTTCATGAACGGCAGCGTGGCGGAGGACCGGCTGTTCTACGCCTCCGAGCCGCGGGCCGAGGAGAACGTCTCGCGCTTCGTCAACTACATTCCGGTCGCGTTGGTGCGCGATGTGAGCTGCTCGCTGGCCGGGGTGGAGACGCAGTTCGTGTCCAATCTCGGGCACTTCACCGCGCCGGTGCTGATGATCGGCGGCGGGCGCGGTTTCGGGCCGTTCATGGGCGATCAGCTCGCGCTGTTCGGCTCGACGGACAAGGTGATCCGTCTGCAACCCGGCTTCGGCCACATCGACCACATGATGACGCTGCAGCACCGCGACTTCGTGGAGCGGCCGATCTTCGACTGGGCGTCGCGGATCTTCGGCCACCACTAGCCTGAAGCTCCGGGCTGGCTGGGCTTACTGGACGAGGCCGCGGAGCGCGTCCAGGAAGTGGACGATCCGGTCCAGCTTGCGCGGCACCTCGTCGGCGAGCTGGGCCGGTGACGGATTCTCCTGGCACAGCTCGCGGCAGACGGTCTCGAGCCGCTGCACGGCCTCCAGGGTGAGCCCTTTGTAAGGGGCGATCGCCTTGAGGTCGGGGATCAGGCGGTTGGTGATCTCCTGCAGGAACGGATTGACGGCGTGGAACATCGCGGAGGGGAGCCGCGAGTGCTTCTCGAGCAGGCGCTGGGTCATGCGGAAGCTGTTCCACTGCTGGTTGGCCGGCGACTGGAGCTCGCCGAGCGCAGCGTCGAGGCGCGCCAGGACCAGCCGCGGATCGATCGGCGGTGGCGTGGCCGGCGGCGGCGCGGGGAGCGGCTTGGGCGGTTTTGGCGCTGGCGGCGTCGGCAGCGGTGGCGGAGCGGGAGGGTCCGGCTCCTGGACGCTGAGCGACGCCCGGCGCTGCACGGCGGTGAGGAGCATCTCGAAGAAGATCCGCAGGTCGTCCTCGGCGAGCAGCGGTGCCAGATCGTCCAGACCACCCGGCCCGTCCGCGGCGGCGGTGCGCGGCGGCTGTCCCTTGGGCAGGGACGCGGCGCGGCCGCGCAGGCCGTTGACTTTTTTTTCGCCGATCAGCGCTTTCAGGATGTTGGCGTCGAGGACGGCGGCGACCTCGAACGTGAGCTGCACCAGGCGGGCGAAGATCGGAGTCAGATCGGGCGCCAGATCCGCGGGCGGGGGGACGGCCCAGGTCTGCTGATGCAGCCGCTCCAATTCGTTGATCCGCTGCGAGAGAAGGACCTCGCGGCGGCTGATCTGATGATAGTCGCCGGAATAGAGCGCGCGGCGGCTGCGCTCCTTGAGCAGGCGGCCGATCTTGCCGCGCAGGCTGGGCAGGTCGGCCAGGGCGTACTGGTCGACGCGCACCTGGCGCCGCCAGCGCTCCAGCAGCGCGTCGAAGGGGATCTGCTCCGGGAGCTGGCGGATGGCGGCGACCGCGTCGTGCAACGAGACCACGAGGTCGCGCGTGCAGCGGAACTCCTCCGCCTTTTCGGGGAACAGCACCGGCTCCAGCTCGACGCTGTTCCACATCCCTTCGCCGATCAGGCTCGCCGCGGCGCCCATCAGCGCGCTGGAGTATTTGCCCTTCAGGTCGGCGCTCAGCTCACACAGGCGCTGCTTCTCGTCGGCGCCGGGCGGCAGCTCCGCACCGCGGTCGACCACCGGCGCCAGGATCCCCTCGAGGCGCTTGATGTCGTGCGCGACCATGCGGTGGATGCCATGGAAGAGGAAGCCGATGTCCTCCCGCGCCGGCTCGCCCTTGCCGGTGTCTCCGGCCGGCAGCTTGCGCAGCAGCATGTCGATCTTCTTGGGCACCCCCTTGATCGCGGTGATGAGGCCGCCGACCATGGCGAGCAGCGCCCCGGGATCCTCGGACGGGTAGTAGAGCAGCTCCCACGGCGCGGCTTTCTCGAGCTCGTCGACACAGTGGCGGACGAGGACGTAGACGGCCTTCTTGACCGCGCCGATGGCGGCGAGGACCTCCTCGCAGGTAGCCGGAGGCGGCGCCAGGCGAGGCGCCGCATCCAACGTGCCGGTCGTCCATTCGTCCTGCTCGTCGTCGACCAGCCCGTTCGACAGCAGCGGTGCCTCATCCTTCATCTGCGGGATCTCGAAAGGGAGAGTATAGGAGATCCGCGGCCATTCCGGGCCGCCTCAGGCGCGAAACAGCGGCCGGGTGAGGCAGGTGGGGCCTCCTTCCGCCTTGAGCGAGATCTCGCGGCCGCGATAGGTGAGCACCGCGCAGCCGGCGTCCTCCAGGCGGCGGCGCGTCACCGGGTTCCCCTCCAGCATCAGCGCCTTGCGCGGCGCGAGCGCGAGGACGTTCGGACCCTGGGAGGCGAATTCCTCCTCCGGCACCTCGACGAGGCGGCAGCCGCGCGCGCGGAGAAGATTCCAGAACGGCACGGCGAGGAGCGGCGGATAGACGACCGCGAGATGGTGATCCACGAGACTGATGAGCGACAGCAGATGGAGGCACGCCGCGGGGCCGGTGAAGTACGGCAGCTCGACCGGCACCACGGTGACGCCGATTCCACCCAGGATCTCGCGGAGCTGGCGGAGCCCCTCGGCGTTGGTGCGGAACCCCTGGCCCACCGCCAGGGTGTCGTGGTCGAGCCAGAGCAGGTCGCCGCCTTCCGCCGTGGCGTCGCCGGAGAGGGCGCCGAGGATGGGGATGCCCAACGCCGTGAAGCGCTCTCCCAGCGCCGCTTCCTCGCCGCGGCGCAGCTCCTTGCCCATGCGCAGGAGCACGGCGCCGCGGTCGGTGACCAGGGCGGGATCGAACACGTAGATGGCGTCCGCCCGCTGCGGTTGGGGCTCCGGGTGGTCCACCACCTCCGCTCCCGCCGCGCGCAGGATGCCGGTCAACGCGTCGTGCTCGCGCTGTGCCGCCGCGAGGTCCGGCCGCGCCGTGTAGTGCCAGACCGCGGGATCGGCGTTGCCGAACGCCGCGTCCGGACGCTTCACCAGGACGCGCCGCAGCGGCGCCACCATGCTCTGACTGCCGTAGGCCATGATCGCCTCCGCGCAGGAGAGTATCCGATACCGGGGCAGGTCCGCGATAAGATGCGGCGCGGAGGACCGGCCTGATGAAGACACCGAAGACACCGAAGACCAATCCTGCGATTCTGCTCCTTGCTCTCATCGGCTCCCTGACCGGCTGCGCCGGCAACCGCGCCGCTCATCATCCTGGCGGCGCCGGCAACACCCCGGCCCCGCCTCTCACCGCGCTCGACCTGCTGCGGCAGCACGACCGGCAGACCACCTGGGAGCCGGTGAGCGAGGTGCGCGCCGACCTCGACCACGACGGCGTCGTCGACTACGCCCTGCGCGGCCTGCGCAAGGACCGCGTGGTCGTCGGCATCGTCAAAGGGCCGCTGGCCGCCGCGAGCCGCACCTGGATTCTCACCTTCCCCTGGGGAAAGGAGGGCCAGGACTCCCTCTGCTCGTCCAGGGTGAAGATCGAGGCCGAGGACCTGGACGACTCCGCCACCGCGGGCGCCGCCAAGCCGGCGCGGAGCGCGCAGAAGCCGGTCAAGGGCGGCAAGGGGAAGGGGATCAGCCTCTATGACGACCGCTGCGACGCCTTCCACATCTACTGGAGCGCCGAGGAGCGAAAGTTCGCCTGGTGGCGCCTCTGAGGCGACCGGCGCTATGATGGAGGCTTCTGCCAACGTTCATCTCGCGGAGGCCGCCGCATGCGCCACGTCCAGATCGCCCTTCTCCTCCTCACCGCGCTGCTTCCCGCGGGCGCTTACGGCCAGGCCGCCAGGCCGGCTTGGCCGACCCTGGAGCGCCAGCTCCGTGAAGAACGAGCCCCGATCGCTCCCGACAGCGCGCTCGGCAAGCTGATCCGGTCCAACCAGGACTTCGGCATGCTGCGGCCCGAGGAGGCCGGCGACAACCTGCCGGTGCCGCCGTGGCTGCGGGTCTGGTGGCGCAAGGCGCATCCCGCGGGGAGATTCCCGGCGAACGATCCGACCGGCGGCTATCCGCTCGTCCTCAAGGAGATCCATGAATGGATGGTCAGCCATCCGGACCTCCAGGGCGGCGACGGCACGCTGCACGAGAAGCGGGGCGGCCACCCGAAGCCGACGGTCACCTTCACCGGCGGCCCCGAGCTCGAGATCTCCGGACCCGAGGTCGAGCCGCGGAGCGAATCGGACATCCGGATCAACTTCTGGAACAGCGACCAGATCATCTCCGCGTCGAACAACATCTCGGGCAACGGCGCGCTGGCCGTCTTCTCCTCCCAGGACGGCGGCGGCAGTTGGCGCCAGACCACCCTGCCGAAGGAGGCGTCCGCCTTCCACTCCGATCCCACCGTCGAGTGGACCTCCGACGGCACCGCCTGGGCCACCGCTCTCAGCATCACCGGCAGCACCCTGGTGGGCGATGCCTTCCGCTCCACCGACGGCGGCGTCACCTGGAAGCTCGACGGGCCCTTCTCCGGCGACCAGCAGGACGTGGACAAGCAGATGACCTGGGTCGACCACTTCGACGGATCGCCGTTCAAGGACACGCTGTACGCCATCTGGCACAACGGCGAGCAGGTCTTCGTCAACCGCCGCACGGCCGACGGCTGGGGGCAGCCGCTCCAGGTGAGCGGCGACGAGACCGCGGGCACCGGCATCGGCGCCGACATCAAGACGAACCAGCAGGGCACCGTCTTCGCCTTCTGGCCCGACACCGGCACGCAGAAGATCTTCATGACGCGTTCGACCGACGGCGGCAATTCGTTCTCCCGGCCGCTGGCGATCGGCAAGACCTTCGCCGATTTCCAGTTCTCCATTCCGGCGCAGTTCCGCCGCAACGCGCTGATCTACGTGACCGGCGGCGCCTTCTACCGCGGTCCGAAGCGGAACCAGAACCTGGTCTATGCCGCCTGGGCCGATCTCGCTGGCGGGCGCGGCTGCTCGTCGCCGGCCGACCAGCCCGGCAACAACCGCGCCTCCGGCTGCACGTCGCGGATCTGGTTCACCCGCTCCACCAACGGCGGCATCTCGTGGTCCAGGCCCGGCATGATCAACAACCAGCGGGACACCAACGACCAGTTCAACCCCTGGCTGGCGGTGGACCCGACCTCCGGCACCCTGGGCATCATCTATTACGACACCATCGGCGAGGAGCGCCCGCTGACCAACGTCTGGGCGCAGGTCTCCTCGGACGACGGCGCGAGCTGGAGCGCGCCGTACCGGGTCACCGCGGAGGCGTCGAACGAGAACGACGGACTGCCGAACGGCAACCAGTACGGCGACTACAACGGCCTGTCCGGATACGCCGGCACGTTCTTCCCCGCGTGGACCGACCGCCGAGGCGGCTTCGGCACCAAGGAGGCGATCTGGACGGCGCCGCTGACCCTGCAGCTCAAGGCGCGGTCCGCCGCCGCCGCGGAAAAGATGTGTCCGTTCGCTCCGCTGTCTGCGGGGGAGGCCTTGGAAACGCTGCTCCAGCCGGCCTGCACGCAGTAGAGGCTCGATGGCGATCTACGACACGCTGGTGGTCGGCGGCGGCCCGGCCGGCCTGAGCGCGGCACTCCACCTCGCCTGGCACGACCGCAAGGTGCTGGTGATCGACCGCGTCACCGGGCCGCTGTTCTTCACCCTGGAGCAGCTCCACAACGTGCCGGGCATGCCGGCCGTGCGCGGCATCGAGATCCAGAAACGGCTGCGCGCCCAGGCCACGGAGATGGGCGCCGAGGTGGTGCGTGGCAACGTGGTGCGCGCCGCCGGCAGCGAGGGCGGCTTCCTGCTCACCGGCGAAGGCGGCGAGGAGTGGCATGGGCGCACCGTCCTCCTCGCCACCGGCGTCGCCCGCTACCATCCGCTGGTGGACGGCGACTTCACCCCCTGCTTCACCTACGCCGGCAAGGGGAACCTCTTCTACTGCCCCGACTGCGAGGCGCCGGAGATCACCGGCAAGGACACCATTGTGATCGCCGTGGGCGATACGGAGCACGCGGCGGTGATGGCGCTCGGCCTCTCCCGCTACACCGACCGGCTGCGCATCCTGGCCACCGGCGACCCGGCGGTCAGCGACTACCGCGCCGAGCGGCTGCGGCAGAAGAACATCGCGGTGATCCCCGGCGAGATCAAGCGGCTGATCGGCGACAAGCGCGCGCTCAGCGGCCTCGAGCTCCAGGACGGCTCGACGCTCACCGCCGACGCCTTCTTCGTCTCCGCCCCGGTGCGCGGGCGCACCGACCTCGCGCAACAGCTCGGCGTCACCATGGCTCCCGACGGCGACCACGCGCAGCCGGCATCGCAGCGCGGCGACACCAACGTCCCGGG
>DATARD010000080.1:0-87408 GCA_036264355.1 Thermoanaerobaculia bacterium | reverse complement strand
AGTATAGGCCGATCTGGACGTGCACGGCACGTCCCTATTGGTTCTTTGACAACTGAATCCGGCGGGCAGAGGAGAAACGGCCATCCTCCTGCCCGTCATGAGAGTAGACCGCCTGCCGGAGGTGTATTCCGGCACAGCGTGGGAGAGCACGGAGCAGAACCGTGCTCTCCCAGGCCAGGGCGGTTAGAGGCGGCTCTCCTGGACCTGGTTTTCCCAGGAGCGGGCGATGGATGCCCAGTTGAAGCGTTGTTCGTAGGCGGAACCGGGCTCGGCGGGGGACATGGGCTCGATGGTCGGACCCGGTGGGAAGCGGCGGAGCGTGGTCGGAAAGTCGGGGCGGAGATCGGGCACCGCGCCTTGCTCTGTGGCGTAGACGGGCAGGCCGGATTCCAACATCTCATTGAGCGACAATCCCCAGCCCTCGATGTCGCTGGTGAAGAGGCCGGCGTCGTGGCTGGCGAGGAGGGCGGGCAGCTCGGCTCTTCCAAAGGAAGGGACGAGGCGGACGCGGCCGGTGTGCAGCCACTCGGCCGCCAGGTCTTCCGCGGCGGATGGACCGCAGCCGGCGATCGTGATGGTGTCGGCGGGGAAGGCGGCGAGACGTTCGTGCAGGAATTGGAGGAGGAGGCGGATTCCTTTGTGCTCGGCCCAGCGGCCGATCCAGAGGAAGCGGACTCCGGGACCGGGCAGGACCGCCGCACGTTGCCGGCGCACGGCCGTGAGGAGGTCTCGTTCCTCCGGCGCCGGGCAGTTGGTCCACAGGCCGAGCTTGTGCCGCCAGAACGGGAACTGGCTCCGCATCCAGGCCAGCTCGAGGGTGCCGAGACAGAGGATCAGGCGGGCACGGCGCCAGCCGGCGAGGAGGCCGGCGGCGGTCGGCAGAGTGGCCAGGAGGTGGTAGGCGGCGCGCGGCCCGGGATGGTGGCGGAGCTGGCCGGCGTGGTCGTGGAGGACGTAGAGCAGCTCCGGCTGGGTGCTGCGCACCACCAGGTGCCCGTGGCGGGCCAGCCCGCGGCTCGCCGAGGTGACCGGCGTGTCGATGACGTCGAACGGACCGTGCTCGGCGGCGTAGTGCTCGACGGCCGCGGTCTGCCGCCTGCGGAAGCTCGCGAGACCTTCCGGAACCGGCGCGGGCGACCAGGCGAGGGCGTCGTGCCCGCGTTCACGCAGCGCCGCCGCCAGGCGCAGGGTGACCTGGGGGGCTCCCAGCTCGGCGGTCAGCGGCGGATGGGTGATGAGGAGGATTCGCATAGCGAGTCCCAGATCCGCACCCTGGCGGCGGCGAGGGACGTCCAGGAGTGGTCCGATACAGAACGGCGGGCCTGGCGGCCGACGGCGAGGGCCCTGTCCGGATCAGCGGTATCCGAACCCACTGCCAGGGCGCGGACGGCGGCAGTATAGCCGTCGACGTCTCCCGCTTCGGCGAGGTAGCCGTTGCGGCCGGTTTCGATGAGGTCGGCTGCGTAGCCGGTGCGGGTGGTCACCGGCGCGAGGCCGCCCGCCATGGCTTCGAGGAGCGCCAGGCTGCACCCCTCGGCCGGCGACGGAAAGAGGAAGACGCCATGCGCGGCGAGCAGCGCGGGCAGCTCGTCCCAGCCGTAGCGCGTGACGACGGTGACCCTGTCGCGGTCTTCCGGGGCGAAGCCGGCGAGCACCGTCTCCACCGTTTCGCCGGTGCCGGCGCAGGTCAAGCGGTAGCGCGGATCAGCGGCGAAGAGGCGGTGGGCGATCTCCGGCAGCACGTCCACTCCCTTGGCGAGCGACCAGGCGCCGAGGAACAGCAGATGGAAGGGGCGGTCCGGTGTGGGCGCGGGCTCCGGCAGAGCGAGCATCCGGTCCGGCAGGCCGTTGGGCAGGACGTGGATTCTGGCCGCCGGCACTCCCATGTGCTCGGTGGCCCAGCGGGCGTCCTCCTGATTGAGCAGGAAGACCACGTCCGCCCTTCGCAGGTCGCGCGCCACTTCCCACAGCCGGTAGTGGAAATGGTAGAGGCGGGTCAGCAGACCGGTCCGCACGCCCTCACGGCGCCGCCTTTCCTGGTCCATCACGGCGCGGCGGTTTTCCAGACCATGGGTGCGGACGGAGAGGAGCGGCTTGGGACCCGGCAGGACGCGGAGGAGCAGATCGATCACCCAGGCGTCGCCGGCGGTGGACTCGACGACGTCCCAGCGGGCGGCGCGGCGGCGGCGCAGGAAGGCGAAGGCCGCGGCCCAGGGGAAGACGAGTTGGCGCCAGGTGGCGGTCACCTTTGCCGGCAGGACGTCGTCATAGAAGAGGAGGTCCACCGTGTGGCCGTGGCTTTCGAGAGCGCGGGCGAGCTCCGTGTCGGCGAGCGGCGCGCCGCCCCGGATCGTCCGGCCGTGATGGGAGAGGATGAGCACCCGGTGCGGACGGTCAGCGGAGCCGGGGGAACGGACGAGATCGATCATGAAGGTGACCGGCGCCTCAGCACCAGAAGGCTGCGCCGGGGGCTGATGATCTCGGTGCGGACGAGCGCGTAATCCCGCGCCAGCTCCGGCGAGCCCAGCAGCGCCGGGTCGAGATGGCTGTCGTAGGAGACGATCCAGGCCGGGCGTGCCGCGGCGATCTTGTCGCGGTCCGTGCGGCCGACGGCCTGGGGCGAGACCAGGCCGACGAGATCGAGGATCGGACCGGGATAATAGTAGCCGAGAACGCCGATCTCGGACGCGGCCAGGACAGGAAGCGGAGCCGGGTCTCGCGGCAGCGCGAGCGCCACCTCGCGGTAGAGGTCCTCGCGCTCGCGGCGCTGGGCGCGGGCCGCGTCGCGGTCGGCGGCCAGGCGCGGGAGGAGAACGGCGAGGCTCGCCGCGGCGAGGAGGGCCAGGGCCGCGGTGCGCAGCAGGTCCGGGCGCGGTGGCACGAAGCGGTGGGCGAAGCGGCGGGCCACCCGGCCGGCCGCCGCCAGACCGGCGCCGAGGCCGCAGGCGGCGAGCGCCAGGTAGGGCGCCAGCAGCGGTCCGTAGTACCAGACCGCATAGTTGTAGGCATTGCCCGCGATGAACAGGGCCGAGACGAGCACCGCCCAGAGGCTCCACAGCCAGAGCCAGGCACGCCCCCGGGCCGCGACGGCCAGCCCCGCCAGGGACAGCAGGGAGAGCACCAGGTGGCTGGGGGTGCCGCCGAAGACCGAGAGCCAGTTGGCCAGGGAGCTGCGCCAGTCTCCGGACGAGGCTGCCGCCTTGGCGCGGACCGACTGCGGGAGCGGGCTGCCAAAGGCGAGCGATGCATAGATCAGCCAGGGAGCCACGACGAGGACGAACGGCGCCATCTCGCGCAGCGTGAGGCGCCTCCGGGTCCACAGCCGGTGGCCGCCGAGAACCGCGGCGAGGAGACATCCCTCAGGGCGGGTGACGGCGGCGAGGCCCAGCCAGAGCGAAGCCCGGCTCATCCGCTCCCCGGCATAGGCGTCGACCGCCAGGGCCAGCAGACCCGTGTACAGCGACGTCTCCATGCCGGAGAGCGAGTGGAAGACGTAGAGCGGCAGGGCGGCCAGCAGGAGACCGGCAATGTCGGCGATATCGGCCGCGAGGGGGAGGCCCGACCGGTGGAGAGCGCGGTGGACCGCCGTGATCACCAGCAGGTCGCCGAGGATTCCCAGAGCGAAGGCGGTCTCCGGGATCCCCGCTCCGCACCGGGCGGCCGCCGCGAGCAGCAGGGTGAAGAGCGGGGTGCTGGTGCCCAGGACCGGCTCGCAGGGGTTGTAGACGAACCCGGCGCCCGCGGCGAGATTGCGGGCATAGCGGAACGTGATGTAGGCGTCGTCGACCAGGTGGGGGCCGAGCCACAGCCGCACTCCGCAGGCGAGGGCAAGGAGGACGAGGAGGTGGAGGACGCGGCGGCTCACGGTACGAGGCGCTCCGCGAGCAGGAAGCGGGCGATCCCTTCGCTCAGCCGGCGGTTGCCGGCGGGACTGAAGTGGACGTCCTCCGCCTGGTACAGACGATGCCAGGACGGGGTGTCCTGGACCTCGGGGATGAAGTCGAAGAGCGGAATGCCCTGGGCGCGGGAGAATTCGTGCAGCCGTTGCTGGTAGACGGAGACCCGGGGAGCCGGCCGCCGGCCGTAGACCATCTCCCGCTCCTCCTGGAAGAGGCCGAAGTAGCGGCGCAGCGTCTCGTAGTACGCGGGGTCCTCGCGGGTGTAGGCCATCTGCGGCCATGGGTAGATGACCAGGACCAGGGGGACGCCGTGTTGCGCGGCAAGGCGGCGGACGCGCAGCACGTCCGCGAGGGTCTCCTCGAGGGCCACTCCCGCCCACCCCTGCAGGCTCGGCGGGTGGGCCATCCAGTTGGCGCGCAAAGAGAGGTAGGCGTGGTCCGGGAGATAGAGCAGCCGCGCGGCGGTGAGCGGCGGGGCGTCCGGCCGCAGGTCGGAGGGAGGAGCGCTCACCTCGTCGACGACGTGCTCGCCGCGGCGCCTCCACCACCCTTTGACGGCCCCCTGCCAACGGTCCACGGTGCGGAGCAGGGCGGAGTTGTTGTAGAGCGGAAGCATCCAGGGCTTGAAACGCCACTCGTGCATGCCGAGCGGCTCGCCGTCGGGAGCCCGCTCGTAGGGACGGGACGAGTAGACCACGAGATCCTGTGGATCGGATTCGTCGAGCAGGAGAACGACCAGGTCGGTCCGGTAGCCGGCGGCGAAAAACCGCTTGAGGCGCTGGTACTCGAGGAGAGGGCAGAAGGACGCCCGCCCGCCGTTCAACACCTCCAGGCTCCGCAGCTCCGGGCGGGACGCGGCGAGGGTCTTTTCGAGGAAACCCGCCGGGGTCTCCTCGTACCGGCAGCCGACCCCCTCGACGAACGAGTCCCCGAGCAGGACGATGCGCGGATGGGGTGGCCGCTTCTCGACCACGCGCCCGGCGGCGCGGTCCTTCCAGCCCAGGTCGTTGGCGAAGAACGGCACTTGCCGTCCGGCCCAGACCTGCTCGTAGGCGGTCGACGGGCGGTACGGATGATCCTCCTGCGGATCGACCACCATGTGGAAGCCTTCGCCGTAGGTGAGGCGGGCCGCGAGCTCGGCGACCGGCAGGCCGATCAGGAAGGCGGCGGCACTCGCCAGGAGGCGGAGACGGAGCGGCGTCACCCAGCCTCCGGCCGCCGGGAGATCACCACGTCCCCCAGCACCAGCCGATCCATGCGGGTGCGCAGGAAACAGTCGAGGGCCTCGGCGGGCGTGTTGACGATCGGCTCGTTCTCGTTGAACGAGGTGTTGAGCACCATCGGCACGCCGGTCCGCTCCTCGAAGGCGCGGATCAGCGCCCAGTAGCGCGGGTTGGCGCGCCGCGACACGGTCTGCAGCCGTCCGGTGCCGTCGGCGTGGGTCACCGCCGGAACCTCCGCCCGCTTCTCCGGCCGGATCGGGTAGACCTTGACCATGAACGGGTCCGGATAGGAGCAGGTGAACCAGTCGCCGGTGCGCTCTTCCAGGATCGAGGGGGCGAACGGGCGGAACGACTCCCGGCGCTTGATCTTGCGGTTGAGGAGGTCCTTCATGTCGGCCCGCCGCGGGTCGGCGAGGATCGAACGGTTGCCGAGCGCGCGCGGCCCCCACTCCGAGCGCCCCTGGTACCAGCCCACCACCTCGCCGCCGGCGATCGCCGCGGCGGTCGCGGCGGTGATGGCGGCGAGGCGGTCCTCGCCGCGGATCGTCTCGATGCGGATCTCTCCCCAGCTCCCGTCTTGCCCTCCGGATTCCGGAATGCCGGCGGCGAGGGCGCTGCGGATCTCTTCCTCGCCGTAGGCCGGTCCCCAGGAGCAGTGCTCCATCACAAAGCCGTTGCGCGGCGCGCCGAGCTCCGCATAGTGCACCCAGAGGGCGGCGCCCAGCGCGGTGCCGGCGTCGCCGGCCGCGGCCTGGATGTAGACGTCTCGGACCTCGGTCTGGTCGAACAGCTTGCCGTTGGCGAGCGAGTTCATGGCGCAGCCGCCGGCCAGGGCCAGCCGGTCGAGCCCGGTGCGTTTCTGGAGGGCGCGCACCAGGGCGAAGAAGCGCTCCTCGTAGACGAGCTGGAGCGAGGCGGCGATGTCCTTGTGGCGCTGCTCCAGCTCGTCCTGCGGCCGGCGGGCCGGCCCGAGCAGCTCCGCCAGGGCGGGCGTGAAGAGCGGACCGAGGACCGGCGCGCCGTCGTCCCACGTCATGTCCACCCCTTCCGACAGGTGGCGGAAGTAGCGCAGGTCGAGGCGGAACGTACCGTCGGACCGCGCCGGCACCATCCTCCGGATCCCGGCGGCGTACGAGGGCTCGCCATAGGCGGCGAGACCCATGACCTTGTACTCGTCGCCAAAGCCGGGGAAGCCCAGATACTGGGTGACCGCGGTGTAGAGCTGGCCCAGCGAGTGCGGGAAGCAGACGCGGTCGAGCACCTGGAGCGAGCTGCCGCGGCCCACCGCCAGCATGGTCGAGACGAAGTCGCCGAAGCCGTCCACCGACAGGCACATCGCCTCCTCGAACGGGGAACAGAAGAACGCCGACGCGAGATGGGCCAGGTGGTGCTCCACCGGATGGACCTTCGGCGTCGTCGTCCCGCCGCTCCCGAACAGCGTGGCGATCCGTTCCTCCAGCGAGGCGATCTGCGCCAGGTTGCGCGCCCGCGAGGCGGCGCGGCGGAGACTGCGCGGATGGGAGAGCGCGAGCAGCGCCTTGCGCAGCAGATAGGCCCGCGGCTGCCGGGAGACGGCGAGGGCCTGCACGCTCCCCAGATCGCCGCCGGCCTCCGCCAGGCAGAAGCGCAGGGCATGCTCCGGAAAGCCGGCCCAGTGCTTGATCCGCCGGAAGCGCTCTTCCTCGACGCCGGCGATGAAACGGCCGTCCACCACCGCGGCGGCGGAGGCGTCGGCATGAAAGGCGGAGAGGCCGAGGATCTTCAACCGTCAGTCTCTTCCTGCACGGGCTCTTTCAACAGCTCTTCCAATCGCACATCGACCACGAGGCGGAACCAGAAAGCCTGGAGAAAATGGAAGATGAAACCGTTTTTGCCATCCAGGATGCCGAGTAGGAGGAAGTAGCGGTAGAAGAAATAAAGGAACGGACGGACGAAGAGCGGCAGCCGGTAGTAGCGCGTCTTGAGCCATAGCACCCGTTCGTCGGGCGTGCCGAAGAGGCGCGGCGTCAGCTTCCACGGCAGATGACGCCGCCGGCGCTCCAGCTCTTCCCGGGCGAAGGCGTCAGCATAACGCAGGTGTTTCTGCAAATAGAAGAGGATCGCGTCTTCCTTGCGGTTGTGCTCCTCCAAAGGAGCGCGCAGCGTGCCGACCGGGCCGCTGATATAGACCCGGGTGTCCTGCTCCACCGGGTCGAGCTCCCCCTTCCCCTTGCGGAACAGCTTGAGGATGAATTTCCGGCCGTAGCCGCCGAAGCGCAGCGGCTTGCCGCGGAAGATCTGGCGGCGGCGGATGTAGAAGCCGTTCTCGCGGAGATCGGGACGGGCGAGCAGCGCGGCGATCTCGGCGCGCAGCTCCGGGGTGACCGCCTGGTCGGCCTCCAGGATGAGGATCCACTCGTTGCGCAGCGGGAGATGGTCGAGACCCCACTGGAAGATCCAGGGGATGATCCGCCCGTGCTCATAGGGCAGGTTGTGCACCTCGGCATAGCGGCGGGCGATCTCCACCGTGCGGTCGTCGCTCTCCGAATCGATGACGAAGACCTGATCGGCCCAGCCGTGGACGCTCCGCAACGAGCGCTCGATGTTGAGCTCTTCGTTGCGGGTGGTGAAGAGGACAGCGATCGGAACGATCGGGACGGCGATCGGAACGGTGCTCAAGGCTGTCTCCTCGTGGCGCGGCGGGCCGCCCGCAGGAGCCCCTGCCAGGTCGCGCTGTAGTCCCACCGCGAGAGGATGGCACGGTTTTCCTCCCGCACGGCGGCGGGATCGAGGCGCAGGGCCTCCTCGATCCGCCCGGCCAGGGCGCCGTCGTCGCCCGCCGGATAGGTGAAGCCGTTCCGTCCCGCGGCGATCAGGTCGCGGGCCGCGCCCACCCGCGACGAGGTGATCACCGGCAGCCCGCAGGCGAGCGCCTCGGCGACCGACACGCCCCAGCGCTCCTCGGCGACCGGATGGAGGAAGAGGTCGGCCGCCGCGTAGAGAGACGGGAGGTCCGGATAGGGCACATAGCCGAGGAAGATCACCCGGTCGGGGCGATCGCCATGGGGGGGCTCCCGCGCGAACGCTTCGAGCTCCGGCCGCGCCGGCCCGTCGCCGGCGATCGCCAGCCAGCGGTCCGGAGCATTCGCGGCATTCCCAGCATCGCCGCGGCGGAACGCCCGCAACAGGTCCCAGGGCGCCTCGCGGGGGCTGAGCTTGGTGACGGCGAGGAGGAGCTTCGCACCGACTGGCACGCCGAGCCGGCCACGCACCGCCGCGCGCTCCTCCGGCGCGAGGGCCGAGCGGGCGCGGAAGCCCTCCACGTCCACCGCGTAGGGGAACAGCGCGGTGCGCTCCGCCGGCACGCCGAAGAAGCGCAGGTAGTCGAGGGTCGGCGTGCCGACCCCGAAGAAGAGATCGAACAGCCGCTTCAGCCCCACGGAGAACAGGAGCTTCTTGGCGGCGGCGCGCGGCGGTGGCACCTCCCAGAGCACGGAGTCGAGGCGCAGGCCGGTGGCGATCCCGGCCCGCCGCGCCGCCAGGGCGGCGAGCAGATAGGCCCGCTGCGTGTAGCCGTTGATGATCACCAGGTCGAGCGTCTCCCGCCGCAGCTCGCGGGCGAGCCAGGCGATGCGCGATCGTCCGCGAGCAGGGGCAGGACAGACAGCGTGCTCGTAGCCGCCGAGCAGCGGGAATCCCCAGGAGACCGTCCGCCCGAGCTCCGGGTCGAGGATCTCGTCGCCGAAACGGGGATCGGTGTAGATCACCCGCAGATGGTTCTCCGGGTCCGCGGCGGCATGGCGGTAGAAGGGCACCTCGAACTGGGTCGGGCGCTCGACGACGAAGGCGAGATTCACGCCGCCCGCTCCCTGATCTCGTGATACACCGACTCCATCTGCGCCGCCACCGCGTCCCAGCCGAACCGCCGCGCCGCCTCCTCCGCTCCCCGCCTTCCCAGGACGTCCGCCTGGGCCGGATCGGCCAGCAGCGCGCGGAGCACCGGGCCGAGATGCGCCGGATCGCCGTCCACCACGATCCCGGAGCCGGATTCCCGGACCACCGTGGCGAGGCCGACCTCGGGGGTGACCACCACCGGGCGGCCGGCGGCCATGGACTCCAGGACCGAGTTGCCGAAGTTCTCCGAATAAGACGGCAGGACCAGGGCGGCGGCGCGAGCGAGGAGAGCGGCCTTGTCGTCGCCGTCCACCGCGCCCAGGAAGACCACCCGCTCGGCGACTCCTGTCTCCACGGCCAGCCGTTCCAGCTTCGGCCGGTACTCCTCGTCGTCGTTGCCGGCGACGGCGAGGGCGGCGCCGGGAGCGTGGACGAGAGCGGGGATCAGACGGTCGAGCCCTTTCTTCCAGCTCAACCGGCCCAGAAAGAGGAAGAACGGGCCGCCGTCGAGCAGCCCGCGGACCGCCGGGGAGACCGGCGCCTCCGGCCGGTAGACCGCCGGCTCGACGCCGTTGGGAACCAGGAAGACCGGCGGCAGCGGCAGCCCGAGCCGGCCGGCCTCCGTGGCTTCGAGCGCGCTGGTGACGTGGAGCCCCGCCGCCCGCGCCAGCGTGCGCCGTTCCACCAGGCGGAGCCACAGCGCCTTGCGCCAACGCCCCCGCCGCCGCAGCAGGTCGGGGACCAGCATGCCGCGGGGCGCGACGAGGTAAGGCACCGCGGCGCGCTCCGCCGCCCGCGCCGCCAGGGCGGTGGGACAGAGAAAGACCGAGTGGAGATGGACGGCGTCGAAACGCGCCACCTGCTCGCGGAGCGCCCGCGCCATCCGCGGCGAGTCATACAGCCGCCGCAGCCGCACCGGGAAATAGTGGACCGCCACGCCGTCCAGCCGCACCGCCTCGCCGGTCGCCACGGCCTCCGACACTGCGCCGCCGGTGTCCACCTCCGTGGTGAACACCGCCACCTCGTGCCCGCGCGCCGCCAGCGCCTTGCACAGGCCATGGACGGCGCGGATCGGACCGCCATGCTTCCACGCCGGAGCGTAGGTGGGGACGACGTGGAGGATTTTCATGGCTCCAGTAGATCCTGCAACAGCTCGGCGAGCCGCCGGTGGTAGGCCGGCCAGGTGGCGGCTTCGGCGGCGCGGCGGCAGGCGCCGCGCAGGGCGCGCACCGCGCCGGGGTGGCGGGCGCACCAGAGCATCCGCTCGGCCAGGGCGGGCACGTCGTCCACCGGCACGATCCAGCCGGTCTCGCCCTCGCTGATCAGATCCTTGGCCCCCACCATCTCCGAGATCAGCGCCGGCACGCCCGCGGCGAGCGCTTCGGCGACCACCATGGCGTAGGAGTCGTTGCGCGAGGGGAGGACGAGACAGTCGGCGCGGCGCAGCTCGGCCGCGAGGCCGGCCTGGTCGGTCGGCGGCAACATCTCGATGGCGGCGATGACGGCGGAAGAATATTTGCCCAGGCAATCCGCGGCGTCGCCCCGCGGGCCGACGATGCGCAGGCGGGCCTGCGCCTCCTGCGCCGCCACCACGGCGAAGGCGGCGAGCAGGAGATCGAACCCCTTGCGACGGATCGAGGCGCCGGCGAACAGAAAGGTGAAGGTGGCGGGCTCCGGCGTCTCATCGGCTTGGGGGGCCGGCCGCGGCGTGAAGAGCGCGGTGTCCGCGCCGAGGGTCACCGCGTGCACCTTCGCCGCCGGCACTCCGGCGTCGAGATAGGTCTCGCGGGCCATCTCCGAGACGGTGAGGATGTGATCCGCCAGCGCGATCTCCTCCTCCTTGAGGCGGACGATCCGGCGGTGCAGCGCGGGCGGATCGGTGGTGCCGTGCAGACGGTCCTGCGCCGCGTGGTGGATGGACGGCGCGTCCAGCAGGGTCTTGAGCCCGAGCCGCCGCGCCTCGCGGAAGGTCTCGCGGGCCGAGATCTCGCAGGCGAGAACGGCGCCGGCGCGCGCCTCCGGCAGAGCCACCGCCGCCCAGCGGTCGAACATCCGGCAGGCCGCGAAATCGGCCCAGGCGGCGCCCCATTGCGGCAGCAGGGCGTCGCCGAGGCGGCGCAGGGCCGGGGTCCACGGCATCCAGCGGACTGAATCACTGTCCCTGTCTCCGAACGCCACCGGCGCGTAGCGGCCGAGGCGGCGGCGCAGGAAAGCGGGAGCCCGCTCGATCTGCGCCGCCAGAGCGGGGACGCCGGCCCAGTAGCCGGCGAGCATGCCGGCCTGGTGCAGCGCCAGCGCCGCCTGATGGGAGTGCTGCCGGCCGGGATGGGTGACCAGCACCCGGGGTATCCGGATCGGGCGGATCGTGCGGATCGTGCGGATCATGCGCCGCGGCCCCAGCGGCCTTGCGGCACAGCTTGCGGCGATGCTTGCGGCAGGACGGGAGCCCGGACCGGCACGGCCTGGCGGGCCGCGGCGGCCACCGGCTTGTCGAGCTTCAGGGCCGCCATGATCAGGCCGCCGAAGAACCAGAAGTAGATGCCTGCCGTGACGTCGAAGATCACCATTCCCATGATCTGGGAGATATAGAAAAGGAAAGCCGCAGTGGCCAGGGAGCGGTGGAAGCGGGTGCGCAGCTTGGGGACCTGGAGCAGCGCATAGACCGGCATGTACAGGCGGAGGAAGTAGACGAGGAGGAAACCCACCCCGCCGAGCTCGATGAGGACCCGGCCGGTCTCCGCTTCCACCGCCAGGCCTTCCAGCCAGCTATAGGGGGGAATCCCCTTGGTCACCACCATCGCCGTCTGATGCGTCGAGCCGATGCCGTAGCCGGTGAGACCCACCCGGGGCAGGAGGTCGAGCAGGACGGTGAACGGATAGGAGATCCGCGACGACACTTCCGAGGCGCCGCTCATCGCCCGTCCATAGAAAGCGCTGATCGCCTCGGTGCCGAACACGGCGATGAAGCCGGAGAGGAGGGTGAGGCCGAGCAGAAGCCGGCCGAAGGTCGCGCCGCTCCCCCCTTCCCGCACCACGGCGAGCCACCAGTAGAGCGGGAAGAGAAGCACCAGAAACAGGATCGGGCCGCGCGAGCCGGACATGAAGACGCTGAGCACGGTGAGCCCCAGGGCGAGGTGGTGGAAGAGCTGCCCGCGCAGCTTCCACTGCGCCTGGCCGAGCAGGCAGAGGAGAAGGATCGAGTTGGCCTGGAGGTAGGAGGTGAAGCCGGTGATGAACGAGAAGGTGCCGGTCACCCGCACATAGGTCGAGGTGCCGAACGTCGCGATGTAGCTCATCTCGTCGCCGGAGCCCCAGGCGTAGGCGTTGAGCAGGCTGGTGCTCGGGCTGAAGAACTGCAACACGGCGAGGAGCCCGACCGGGATGGAGATCAGGACGTACCGGCGCAGGAAACGGTAGAGCTCGGTGTCGCTTTCGAAAGCCGCCGGCACGACGAAGAGCAGCGGCACGTAGAAGAAGTAGGCCTTGAAGCCGAGCACACCCACCAGCAGGTTGGGCAGGTGCGGATTGAGGATCTGGAGCACGCCGACCAGCGCCGCGCCGGCGAGGGCGGCGTAGAGCGGCGGGTTGGCCGGCGGCCTGTAGCGGTCCACCGCGCGGCGCTGCAGGAAGCCGATGTAGGCGCCGAGCAGGAAGACGTCCTTGGCGAAGTAGACGAGGTCCTGGGCGCCCGGGAACACCCACTTGCGCAGCGCGCCATCGACGATCAGGAGGAGCAGGGCGACCTTGACCGCGGTGCGCCAGCGCAGGATCGACCAGGCGCCCGCCGCGACGCCGGCGGCGACGATCAGGAGACGGATACCGTTCATCGGCGGGTCCTCCTTGCCACCGCGTCCTCGAGGACGGCGAGATAGGCGCGGGCGATGGTCCCGGCCCGGTGCAGGGCCAGGTGGGCCGGGGCGTGCAACAGGAGGCCGCGACTGGTTTCAGGGTCTCTCAGGAAGCACGCCAACGCTTCGGCCAGCGCCTCTCGATCGCCGTTGGGAAAGGTCAGCCCGCAGGGGCCGACCGCCTCCGGGAGGCCGCCGCCCGACGAGGCCACCACCGCGCAGCCGCAGGCGATCCCTTCCAGCGCCACGATACCGAACGGCTCATTGTAGCGGGAGGGGACGACCAGGATACGGTGGCGGTTGAGGACCTCGGTGAGCCGGCCGTCTTTGAGGATACCCAGGAAGGCGGTCTGCTCCGCCAGGCCGAGGCGCCGGGCCTGGGCCTCCAGCGCAGGCCGCTCGGGTCCGTCGCCAATGATGCTCAGGCTGGGCCGCAGGCCGCGACCGGCGAGGAGAGCCATGGCGTCGAGCAGGAGGTCCACCCCCTTGTCGGAGACCAACCGCCCGACGAAGGCGAGGTCGCGCGTGCGCTCGCTGCCCGGAATCTCGTGGAACAGCTCGTCGCGGTAGGGATTGCTGATCACCACCGACGGGGTGTCGAGGTCGGCGGCGATCGCCCGGCTGACCGCGATCGATCCGGCGGCCCGGCGCAGCAGGCGGCGCTTCAGGCGATCCTCCCAGGCGATCCGGCCGTCCGTGCGGCAGTACCAGCTATGGTGGGAGACCACCCAGGGGCGGCGCACCAGGAGGAGAGGCCAGAGCCCGCGCAGGCTGACGTTCTGCTGGAGAAAGACGTCGCACCAGCGAACCTGGCGCAACAGCTCCCGGCGCGAAGGCCGGCGCACCGTCCGGTACCCGGGGGGCTCGGCGCCGTCGCCGGGGGTCGTGGTGACCACCGTCACCTCCTGGCCCAACAGGACGAGCTGCTCGGCGAGCACCCCCGTGTTGATCTCGAGGCCGCCGATCTGCGGCAGGAAGGCCGGAGAGTAGATCAGGATGCGCATGCGAGGAGACCGCTGAGGAGATCCGCATGCCGGCGGAGGGCGTGCCCGGCATACCAGGCGCGGGCGGCGTCGGCCACCGGCTGGAGATCGGCCTGAGAATCAGCGCCCCGGAGGATCTGCGCCGCGGGCAGATAGTGGACGCCCGCGGTGAGGCCCGAGGCCGGCGGAGCGGCGGTGGTGCAGACGGGCGCCACGCCGTGCGCCGCATACGCCGCGAGCACGCCGGATTTGCCGAGGAAGGAGGCCGGATAGGCGAGGAACCCGGCGCGGGAGGCGAGGAGCGCGGCGCTCGCCTCCGCCTCGGAGAGGAGCCCGAGACGGACGATCGGGATCTCCCCAATTGCTGAAGGCAGCGCGGCCGGCAGCGCGATCGGCGGACCGACGTCGGCGACCTCGCGCACCGCGAGCGCGCGGCAGACGGCGGCGAGCTCCGCCAGGTGCCGCCCGTAGACCTTGGACCGGTTGCCGGCGCCCCCGAAGACGACGAGGCGCGGCGGCCGGGCGGAGAGGAGCGGCACCACCGCCGGCTCAGGCTCCCCGACGTTCGAGACCACCGGCAGGACGACCGGGTCGCGGCGGGGACCCCAGCGCCGCAGGAGACCGGCATAGAGATCGAGGCTGGTCGCGGTGGCGTCGCTCAGCCGGGTGAGACGCGCCGCGAGGCGCCGCTGCACCGGCGAGGTCCAGAACGAGCTGCGCCACGGCGGCCCCATGGCGTGCACCTCATGGAAGAAGGTGACGAGACGGCGGTCGGGAGAGCCCCGCTTCCACGCCTCGAGGCCGTCCACCAGCCACACCGGGCAGCCGCGGACCTGATACCCGTAGCCGGAGTACTGGAGCAGGACCGGGAGGCCGGGCGCGGCGTCCAGGAGATCGCAGAGGGCGCCGGCACTCGGCGTGCTCGCCGCGGCCACGAAGCGGCTGGCCACTCCGTGCTGCTCGCGAAGCGCGCCGGCCAGCGCGAGAGCGTAGCCGCCGAGCCCTTCGGCCGGCGGTGGCAGGCGGGGCACCACCTGAACCACCTCGCGGAGCGCTCCCCCGCCGCTCATCGACCGCTCGCCAGGTCATCCGCCACCTGATCGGCGACCTCCCGGGCTCCCGCCGCGGTGAAGTGGCAGTCGTCGTAGAACACCCCGGGCCTGCCGCTCAGGGAAGCGGCGAGGTCGAGGCAGTCCAGGCCTCGACGCGCGCAGACCGCCAGCAGGGCGCGGTTGTAGCGGTCCATCCCCTGGCGCAAGGCGCCGGCCGTGTAGTAGGCGCCGCGGCCGTCGGTGCCCATCCACAGCGAGCCCTGCTCGGCGGCCGGCAGGGTCTCCTGCCAGAGCACCGGCTGGGTCAGGAAGAGGCAGCGCACGCGAAGACGCCGGCAGGCGTCCGCGAGACCGGCGATCCGGCCCTGGTAGTCCGCGACAGCCTGCCGCAGGTCCGGCAGATCCGCCCGCCGCGGTGCCTCGCGGCGCAGCCGGCGGCGTTCCAGCAGAGAGCGGCCGGTGGGGTCTTCCTCCTCATAGAGGAGGTGCCGCAAGGCGCGCCGCTGGACGGCCGCGGCCAAAGTGCTCACCAGGGTGGAACGGCGCCAGAGTGGACGCGGACCGAGCTCCAGGGCGCCGCTCAGGAAGCGGACGAGGTCGTTGATTCCGACCAGCAGGACGATTCGATCAAAGCGTCGATCAAAGCGCCGGTCGAAGCGCCGGGCGAGAGGCGAGCGGCGGAGGAAGTCCAGGTGCTCGAAGGTGGTGTAGCCCGAGATCCCCAATCCGCCGACCCAGACCGGCCGGCCGGAACGGACGCGAAGCTCCTCCTGCAGGAGATGCGGCCAAGTGGCGGCATCGTCCAGGTAGGTGCACTCGGTGGTGCTGCCGCCCAGGCAGAGGATCCTGGGGACCTCCGGCGCGGCGGGGAACGGTCCGCCGCGGATCCCCAGCTCGTTGGTCGTGTAGCGGGATTCCCCGGCGATCCCGGCGATGATCCGCGGGTCCGGCCGGAAGATCCGGTGGACGCCGGGACCGCGCGAGTGCGCGAAGCGATTGCCCAGCAGCCCGGGGGCGGCCCAGGCCAGCGCCTCCACCACCGCCCAGCCGAGCGCCAGGGAAAAAATCACCGTGATGACCGCGGCCCAGCGGCGCACCAGCAGCTCCCGTCCCGCCCGGATCGCCGCCGCCAGGAGCACCAGGAGGATCGCCGCCAGGCAGGCCGTCGCGACCCAGCGCACCAGCGGCCCGCGGGGCTCCCAGCCGCGGGCCAGCGCCACCGCGGTATCCAGCAGCACGAGCACCGGCACGGCGAGGAGCGCCGCCAGGGCCGCCGCCAGGCGGGCGCGAGGGACCGCGATGGGGCGGCTCATCGCGCGTACGCCTCCAGGCAACGGCGGGCCACCTGCTCCCAGGTGAAGACCTCTTCGACGCGCCGCCGCGCCGCCGCCCCGAGGCGGGAGGCCAGCGCGGGATCGCCGAGCAGGGCTCGGATGCGGTCGCCCAGCGCCACCGGATCGCCGGGCGGCACGACGAAGCCCGATTCGCCGTCGACCACGACCTCGTCCAGGGGGCCTACCCGCGAGCAGATCACCGCCGCGCCGCAGGCCATCGCCTCCAGCAGGGTGAAGCCGAGGAGCTCGGGCAACGGCGCCCAGTCGCCGTAGACGGTGCGGTGCACCGAAGGGAGCACCGACACCGCCGCCGCCTGGTAGTAACCCAGGATCTCCTCGTCGGACGCGCCGGTGACGAAGGTGACCTGCTTGCCGGCCGCCATCTCCTGGAGAAGCACGAAATACTTCTCATGATAGGGGCGGCCGACGATGCGCAGCGGCACCTCCGGGTCCATGGCCGCGATCAGCGTGTCGATCCCCTTGTGCGGCAGCAGGCGGCCGACGAACAGCACGCCGCGGCGTTCCACCTCCGGCGCCGGCCGCAGGCGCTCGGTGTCGACTCCCCCCAGCAGGATGCTCCAGCGGTCGCGCCAGGCGGTGAACTGCGCACCTCCCTGGGCGGCGATGAGGAGGAAGCCGTCGACCCAGCGGCCGAGCGGCAGCCAGCGGGTGAGCGTGAAGCTCGCGCCGCCGCCGACATCGGTGACGAAGACCTTCTTGCCGGTGAGACGCCCGTAGAGGACGGCGAAGTCGGTGACCAGGGTGTTCCAGGCCACGCAGTGGATCACGTCGACCCCGCGCAGGTCGCGCAGGAAGCCGAAGGAGAGGGGATTGGCGCGCATGCCGTGCACGTAGCGCAACGGCTGGTGGATGCGCACGTCCAGATCGCCGATCTGCTCGCGCCGCGGGTTGGAGCCGAAAGTGATCAGCCGGGTCGGCGCCTCCCGGGCCAGCGCCTTCGCGAGCTCGACCGCGTAGCGTTCGCCGCCGCCGAAGATCCCGTCGTCGCCGAAGGGGATCGGATAGACGACCGCGATGGTGGGGCGGATAGCTGCTGAGTCCTTCATTCCGGACGTGTTTTCTTTCAAGCCCAGTATACCCACTTCGGCCGCCGGAAGCCGGCGAGCGTCATCAGGGCCTGGAGGACGAAGGCGAGGCCGGCGGACAGGACGTTGAAGAGCAGAACGTTGTAGGTGCGGGTCAACGGCAGGACGGTCATCAGCGCGATCTGGCCGGCGATCAGGACGGCGAGGCAGGCGCTCTGCCAGCGCGTCCACGAGCGGGCGAGGTTGACGTTCACCAGGTAGCCGTCGAGAAGGCTGAGCCCGGCGCCGGCCACCACCAGCACGAGCTCGGAGCGCAGCCCGGAGTAGCGCGGGCCGAGCAGGAACAGAAAGAGGCCGGGAACCAGGACGGCGGCGGCGGTCATCGCGAGGGCCACCGCGGCGAGGAGGGCACCGAACTGCAGGAAGCGCGCGAGGTACACCCGGTCGTCGGTGAGGCGCGCCAGACGCGGCAGGAAGACGGTGCCGATGAGGGCTGAGAAGATGCCGACCGCCATGCCGAGCCGCCCCACCGCCCCGACCTCGGCGATGGTGCGCACCGAGCCGAAGGTGGCCGCCAGCCAGACGAGGAGCGGTCCCTGCACGGTGAAGTAGAGGGCGCCGGGAAGGGTGGGCAGGAGGTAGCGGAGGATCTGCCGGCGGTGGGGGCCGAGCCCGCCGGCCGGCAGCGGCGCCGCGGCCTCCCGCGGCCGCGCCAGGAAGGCGCCCAGAGCCGTTCCGGCGGCGGTGGCGAAGATGCCGGGCCAGGCTTTGAGCAGGAGGGCGGCCACCAGCGCCGCCGCGATCGCGAGGCGCAACCCCGCGGCGGCCATCTCCGCCCGGTAGGACTGCCCATAGCGGTCGTGCAGACGCAGGTCGAGAACGCGCAGGGAGAGCTGGATCTGGAACCAGACGCAGAGCAGGACGCCGGCGGTGACCCACGCCACGTCCCAGCGCGCGAACCCTTTGGCCACCGCCGCCAGCGGGAAGCCCACCGCCACCACCAGGACACCGAGAAAGAACGCTCCCTGCCGCAGCGACCAGACGGCGGCGAGGTACCAGCGGAAATCCGTCCCCTCGCGCGCCGCGCGGTGGAAGAAGTGAAGCAGCGAGGTGGTGCTCCCCAGATCGGACAGCAGGTTGAAAAACGTGATCACCGAGAAGGCCAGGTTGTACAGGCCCAGCTCCTGGACCGGAAGGGCACGGATGAACAGGATGCCGGTCGCGAAGCCCAGCGCCTGGGTCACCGTCTGCGTCGAGAAGAAGGCGGAGAAGATGCCGATCCAGCGGCGGACGCGGTCGCCGGGCACGGTGCTCACAATCCGATCTCCCTCATCTCGCCCATCTCCTCCAGCACTCGCATCGCCAGCCGGCGCGACTGGCTGCCCAGACTCCGAGACCGGCCTCCCGGCCCAGGCTCCAGCCACTCCATCACCGGGATGTAGAACCCCGTCTTCGGCCGGCTCCACAGGGCCGCCGGCAGCTCCGGCGCGGCGAGCTTCACCAGAGCGGCCTTGCCGTGGCCGCGCGCCGGCTCGAACCCGTGCGCCGCCAGGTGCGACCGCAGCCAGGGGTCCACCAGCGGCACCCGCAGCTCGACCGAGTGGTCCATCGACGCCCAGTCGGAGTCACGGAGGAGCTGGTTGCGCATGTAGCGCGCCGTCTCCAAAGCATGCACGGCGAGCCACGGATCGTCACCCGCCGGCAGACCCTCCAAAGCCGCCGCGGCATCTGCGACCGGATCGTAGGCCGCGAGCCCCTCCGCCGCGCGCTCCCTGCCGATCAGCCCCGGCAGCTCTTCGGGAAGGAACAGACCGCGGCGCAAGTAGTAGGCGCCGGCGAGGGTTGTTCCGTAGCGCAGCAGCCCCCGCAGCTTGGGCCGCCCGGCGAAGCCGGGCAGATGCGGCCAGAGCGCCGGCAGGCCGGGGATGCGGCTGACGCCCCGCGCTCTCGCCGCCAGCCGGGGGACGTCGTGGAACGACGGATAGCTGCCGAACAGCTCGTCGCCGCCGAGGCCGGAGAGGACCACCTTGAGACCGGCCTCGTGGGCCGCCCGGCTGACCAGCCAGGTATTGAAGCCGTCGATGCTCGGCTGGTCCATGGCCTGGAGCGCCGCCGGCCAGGCAGCGGCGAAATCCGCCCGGCCCACCCGCCGTTCGATGTGGCGGGTACCCAGGGTCCGCGCCACCTCGGCGGCCAGCGGCCCCTCGTCGAGCGGCGTGCCGTCGAGGACGTCGAAGCGCAGGGTGAAGGTGGCCGGCGGCTCCGGCAGGTGGCGCCGGGCGAGGGCGGCGATCAGCCCCGAATCGAGACCGGCGGAGAGGAAGACCGCCACCGGCACGTCCGACTCCAGGTGGGCGCGCACCGAGTCTTCGACCGCGGCGGCCGGCTCCAGCTCCTCTCCAAACCGGTCCCCGAAACGGTAGAAAGGGATCGGCTCGCCGGAACGGCCGTTCTCCACGGTCAGAAACGTTCCGGCCGGCAGGGCGCGGACGGCGCGGCAGATGGTGAACGGCTCGGGGACCGAGCCCCAGAGGAGGAAGCCGGCGAGACCGGCCGGATCGACCTCGCGGGAGACGGCGCCGCCGGCTGCGAGCGCCTTGACCTGCGAGGCGAAGCGCAGCAGCCCTCCGCCGGTGCAGTAGTAGAGGGGCTTGATGCCGAGCGGATCGCGGGCGAGGAGGAGCCGCTTCGCGGCGTCGTCCCAGATCGCCAGGCCGAACATGCCGCGCAGACGGCGGAGCATCGCCGCGCCTTCTCTTTGATAGAGCTGGAGGACTACCTCCGTGTCGCTCTGCGAGCTGAAAACCGCTCCGCAATCGGCCAGCTCCCGGCGCAGCGCGCGGAAGTTGTAGATCTCGCCATTCATCACGATGCGGTAGCGGCCGTCGGACGAGACGAACGGCTGGTGGCCCGCCGGCGAGAGGTCGAGGATGGCGAGGCGCCGGCTGGCCAGCGCCGCGTCTCCGGCCGCGGACAGCCAGACCCCGGCGTCGTCCGGACCGCGGCGGAGCATGGCGTCGCGCGTCCGCACCACCTCGTCGCGGTCGACGACTGTCTCGCTCCCCGCGAGACGCACGATGCCGTTGATGCCGCACATGGCCGTCAAATAGCTATCAGATAGCCGTCAGCCGTTCGAGCAGCGGCTCGATGCGGGCCCGGAAGCGGTCGGTGTTGAATTCCTCACGCCAGCGCCGTCTGCCGGCCTCCCCCATCCGCCGTGCCGCTTCGGGGCTGGCGAGGAGCCGCTGCAACGCCGCGACGAGCTCTCCGCCGTCCTCCTGCCGCACCAGCAGACCGGTCTCGCCCGCGACCACCACCTCTTCCGCCGCGCTGCCACGGGCCGCCACGCACGGCTTGCCCGCCCGCATCGCTTCCAGGTAGACGAGGCCGAACCCTTCTCCCAGGCTGGGCATCACGAAGACGGCGGCGCGGCGGTAGAGCTCGATCAACGTCGCCTCGCTGACGAAGCCGGTGAAGGCGACGCGGCTGGCGAGCCCGAGGTCCGCCGCCCGGGCCGCCAACCGCGGCCGGTCGTCGCCGTCCCCCGCCACCACCAACCGGACATCGGGCAGGTGCGGCAGGGCTTCCAGGATCTGGTCGTGCCCCTTGTAGCGTTCGCTCGCCGCCATCCGTCCCACGATGAGCAGGTATCCCTGGCCGAGACGGCGGAGCAGGCCGGCGTCCACCGCCCCTTCCGGCTGCCGCTCCTCCAGGGCCAGCGGCACGACCGGCGTGCCCTCCAGGAACGGCGCGACAGGGAGCGCCCGGCGGACCGTGTAGTGGGAGATGGCGAAGCGCACCGCGGCCGCGGCGAGCGCCCGCCGGCGGCTCGCGGAGAGCGGGCTCCAGACTTCGATCCCGTAGAGCGGTATGAGATAGGGCGCGCGCCGGCCGGCGGGCAGCCAGGACTGGAGGCGCGCCGGCCCCAAAAGGTCGAACACGCACGCCGCGGTCTCTCTCTCTCGCGCGCGCCGCCACTGCCGCCGCCAGGCCGCGAAAGCCAGACTCCGCCGATCGCTGCCGAAATAGAGCGTTCCGGGAGGACCGCCGCCAGCTCCGAGAGCGAGCGCGGAGAAAGCGAGGCCGCGGGACCGGGCAAAATCGGCGCAGGCCGCGGCGAGCAGACGCCCGGCGAGCGCCCTGCCGCCGCCGTCCAGATCGAAACCGGCGGAGACGAAGAGGAGCTCGCGGGGCACGGCGATTCTCCCAGACAATCCGCCCAGGCCGCCTATCTCCGCCGGGCGATCTCCGCTTCGATCTCCGGCACGAGCTGGGGAGGAGCGGCGATCAGGCGGGAAAGCTTGGGGTGTGGGCGGTTGAAGCGCGCCTCCTCGGGGCTGGCGGTGACGATCGTGCCGCCGGCCGCGAGGACCAGCGCGACGCCGGCCGCCACGTCCCATTCGTGCTTGGGAACGAGCGTCCAGGTGGCATCGGCCAGGCCGGCCGCCACCAAGGCGAGCTTGTAGGCGACCGAGCCGCAGGGACGGATGGTGAAGAGGTCCTCGCGGTAGCCTTCCCACTCTTTCCGCTTCACCTCGCTGCGGCTGGCCAGCACGGTCGCGCCGGCGAGGCCCGGCCGGGCGCTCACCGTCACCGGCCGGCCGTTCAGGGTGACGCCGTGGCCGACCGCGCCGACGACGCGCTCGCCGGTGACCGGGTTGGAGATGCCGCCCGCGACCGGCTCGCCATCGACCACGAGGCCGATCGAAACCGACCACTCCGGAATGCCGGTGACGAACTCGCGCGTGCCGTCCAGCGGGTCGACCACCCAGACGCGCCGCGCCGTGAGACGCGCCGGGTCGTCCTCGGTCTCTTCGGAGAGCCAGCCGTCGCCGTCCTGCGGCAGGAGGCGGCGGAGCAGGGCGTCGACCGTGGTATCGGCCTCGGTGACTGGATCGTCGCCCGTTTTCATCCGTGCCGCGACGCCACCGGGGGTGAAGCGCCGGAGGACGGCCTCGGCCTCCTCCAGCGCGCGGCCGATCCGCGCCAGATCCTCGGTGGGATTCATGGCTGCGCTGCCATGCTGGCGCCGACGTAGCCTTCCCGCTCGAGGTAGAGCAGGATCTCCTGCGCCGCCTCCTCGGGGGACATCGCCGAGGCGTCGATCACCAGGTCGGCGTCGGCCGGCTCCTCGTAGGGATCGGAGATGCCGGTGAACTCCTTGAGGATGCCGGCCCGCGCCTTGGCGTACAGCCCCTTGCGGTCGCGCTCCTCGCAGACGTCGATCGGCGTCGCCACGTAGACCAGGACGAAGCCGCCGCCCTCCTCGATCGTCTGCCGCACCTCCTTGCGCACGCTGTCGTACGGCGCGATCGGAGCGCACAGGGCGATGCCGCCGTTCTTGGTGATCTCCGAGGCGACGAAGCCGATGCGCCGGATGTTGATGTCCCGGTGCTCCTTCGAGAAGTTGAGCTCCGACGACAGGTGCTTGCGCACGATGTCGCCGTCGAGCAGCGTCACCGGACGGCCGCCGGTCTCCATGAACTTGACCAGCAGGGCGCTCGCGATGGTCGACTTGCCCGCTCCGGAAAGGCCGGTCAGGAAGACCGTGAACCCCTGCTCGTGACGCGGCGGATGGGTGCGCCGCAGCTCGACCGCCACCTCGGGGAAGGTGAACCAAGCCGGCAGCTCGCGGCCCTCCTGCAAGCGGCGCCGCAGCTCGGTGCCGGAGATGTCCAAGGTCCGCGCGCCTTCCGGGATCTCGTCCTGCGGCATGTAGGTGTCGAGGTCCTCGACGTAGGAGACCATCTTGAACGGCACCATCTCCACCCCCAGCTCCTCCTGGTGGGTGCGCAGGATCTCCTGCGAGTCGTAGGGGCCGTAGAACGGCTTGCCCTGCGAGTCGTTGCCCGGCCCGGCGTGGTCGCGGCCGACGATGAAGTGGGTGCAGCCGTAGTTCTTGCGGATGATGGCGTGGAGCAGCGCCTCGCGCGGGCCGCCCATGCGCATCGCGAGCGGCAGGAGCGACAGCTTCGCGGTGTGCTGCGGGAAGCGGTGGAGCACCGCCTGGTAGCAGCGCACCCGGGTGTAGTGGTCGAGGTCGCCCGGCTTGGTCATGCCCACGGTGGGGTGGATCAGCAGGTTGGCCCGCGCCTCCTTGGCGGCGCGCAGGGTCAGCTCGCAGTGCGCGCGGTGCATCGGGTTGCGCGTCTGGAACGCCACCACCCGACGCCACCCCTCGCGGGCCAGCTCGGTGCGCAGCTCAGCCGGCGTCTGGCGCAGCGACCGGAAGTCGTAGTGGATCGGGAGCTGCAATCCCTCCAGCCGGCCGCCGAGAGCCACCGGGTGGGTCTTCTGCACCATGTAGGAGACGCCGGGGTGCTTGAGATCGGTGGTGCCGAAGGTCGCCGCGGCGCTCGCCTGGCGGTCGAGGTCCCAGATCTCCTCGATGTGCAAGGCGGCGAGCATCACCCCTTCGGGATCGCGCAGCGCCAGCATCTTCTGCTTGGCGAGCTTGTCGGCCAGCTCGCGCGGCACGTCGAGCAGGATCGGGATGGGCCACAGGGTGCCGTCGGCGAGGCGCATCGAGGAGCAGACCGCGTCGTGGTCGGCGCGCTTCATGAAGCCGGTGAGCGGCGAGAAGCCGCCGTTCAGCAGCAGCTCGAGATCGCAGAGCTGGCGGCCCGTCAGGTCCCAGGACGGCCAGTCGCGGGATGCCGCCTTCAGCTCGGCGGCCCGCTCATCGTCGGCCAGCAGATTGATCAGCTCGCCCCCGTGAGGGGCGATGAGGTGGCCGGCATGGCTCACGGAGCCTTCATGCGAGCGCTCGGGCTCGGGAGTGGGGAACACGGAAACATTGCTCATGGGAAATCCTCACGTGAAACAGACAAATAGACGCCCGGGGGCCGAAGAGGGTCCCCGGGCTGAAATCAAAAACGGGGCCGGCCGGGATCGTGCCCGGCACCTGATGTCCGGCTATGGCCGCGAGGGTGAAGGCTCCGGATTGCGATCGGTGACGATGACGCCGACGACGCCGCCGGCGAAGGCGGGGATGAGCACGCCCTTGCGGTCCCACCAGACCACCGCGCACGGACCGCAGATCTCGTCGTTGCGGCGGATTCCCTGGGAATTGACGCGGGTGACCACGCCCTTGCACAGGAAGCCGACCACCTTGGCCCCCTGCTGCTCGGGAGTCGTCTCGCCGATCGTCATGTTCTCGGCGACTCCGCGCTCCTTGGGGCTGAGCGGCGCCTTGCAGTCATTGGTGACCCGGGCGGTCTGGCTCGGCGAGCGGGCGCTGACCTTGCCCTCCGGATCGACCAGCGCCGTGTAGTACTCCACCAGGTCGTTGCGCTTCTCGGGCTTGGGGATCACCCCCCACAGCCGGTGCGCCGGCTCGGTCTCCATGGCCACCCAGTAGAAGTCCGTCTGCCCCTGCCAGCGGAAATAGAGACGCGGCGTCTGGCCGGGAACGTCGGCCGACAATGCGGCGTGGATGACGGCGTTGTCCTCTTTGGGCACGCACTTCAACGGCTCAACCGAGAACGACAACGCCTGCGTGGCGGCGGAGCTCAGGAGAACCAGAGCGGCAAGCAAGGCATATGTCTTGGCGGACATGGATCCTCCCCTTCTATCAGACATCTGATTCTACCCCAGATGGGCGGTCACTGGCCGAGAATCTTTCGCGCATACGCATCGACGTAGGGTGAACGTTGCAAATTGGGCAGCGAGCGCTTCAGGGTCGCGGTGGCCGCCGCCCGGTTTCCCGACTCGTAGAGCGAGACGGCGAGGTAGAAGAGGAGCTCCGGCTCGCTGTCCGGCAGACCGCCGCCGCGCTGGAGGTAGGAGACGGCGTCGCTCCACAGCGAGAGCCGGTAGGCGGCCTCGCCGGCCAGACGCTGCGCGTCGACGGCCTCGGGGTGCGCGTCGGCCACCTCGCGCGCGGTCTGGAAGGCCTGCCGCAGCTCCTTCCCTTTGCCCGTCTCGCCGAGAGACTTGCGCACGCTTTCGAGCTTTCCCTTCTCCTCCTCGGACAGGGAGCGCGCCGCCGGCACGGGCGGTGTTGCCGGCGTTCCCGGCCCAGCCGTCACCGTCCCCGCCGGCTTCGTCCCTGCCGGTTTCGTCTCCGGCGCCGCCGGCGGTTTGGCGGGGGGAGCCGCCGAGAGGGCCGGCTGGGGGGGAGACCGCGGCTTCGCCGCCGGCTTGCCCGCCGGCGGAGCGGCCTGCTGCGCCGGTCGCTTCGCCAAGGCACGGAAGACCGGCGGCGAGCTTTCGAGCGTCGCCGCCGGGATGTGCGCTCCGATCTTCTGCTCCAGCGCGCCGCGGACCTCCGCCGGCAGATCGGCCTGGCTGTACCCCTGGAAGCGCTCCTCGACGTCGGCGAGGCGGACGAAGGTTTCGCGGAAGCCTTCGAGGTCGGTGGCTTTGTCCTGGGCGAGCGCCAAGCGGGCCAGGCAGCCGCCGAGGAGCTTCGGCTCGTCCAGCATGCCGAAGCAGGCGAGGCGCAGGGTACGCGCCGCGCCGCCGGCATCGCCCCGGTCGTAGGCCAGGTTGCCGTCGCGGTAGAGCTCCTGGTAGAAGGGATCCACAGCCAGGAGGGGACCGGCGGCGGCGAGAAGGAGCGTAACGGCGGCCGGCAGGACGGATCTCATGCTTCCCCTTCGACGATGGCAGGCAGCGGCCGGTTTTCGAGCACCGCCCGCGGATTGTCGGTGGTCAGCCGCCGGGCGACCGCGTCGCCGCGCCGCGCCGCGATCGCCTGATAGGCCCGGGAGAGGCCGGGCGGGCGCCGCCGCGGGCTGTGCGAGTCGCTGGCGACGAAGTGCACCAGGCCGGCGTCGAGAAAGGCGAGGGCGTCGGTCTGCGGGCGGCGCCCGAAGTCGCCGGTCAGGCTCATCGCCGTCACCTGGACCGTCGCGCCCAGCGCAACCAGGTGAGCGAGCAGCGCCTTCCCCCTGGCCAGCCAGGGGATGAGCTCCGGATGCGCGATCACCGGCCGCCAGCCGGAGACGGCGAGCTCGTGGACCAGGTCGGCCGCCTGCACCGGCGTGTCCAGCGGGTCGAACTCGATCAGCAGATAGCGTGAGCCGGCAAGCGGCAGGAGGGCGCCGCCGGCGCCGGAGGAGATCCGCTCGATCTCTTCGAGGAGCCCAGGTCCGACGTGGATCTCGCCGCCGAGAGCGACCCGGAAGGGTGTCTCGAGGGCCGGGCCCACCGCCGCCTGGAGGTCGCGGGCGAGCCCCTGGAGCAGCTCGCGGTCGTCGTTCCACCACTCGCCGCGGCGCTGGTGCGGCGTCGCGATCATCGCCTCGCAGCCGTCCGCGGCGGCCAGGCGGCACATCGCGACGGCTTCGTCCAGGGTCCGCGCGCCGTCGTCGACGCCGGGGAGGATGTGACAGTGCAGGTCGATCATCAGGCGGCGGAGCCGGCCTTCGACGGCTCGCTCTCTTCAGCGCCGTAGGCCTCGTAGTACTTGTATCCTTTGGCCACACCCGCCTGGAACGAGCGGTAGCGGTTGAGCACCGCGCCGAGGATCTTGATGTCGGCCTGGCGCAGACGGTCGCGGCAGACCCGCGCCTCCTCCCGCGTCACCTTCTGGCAGCGCAGGGTGAGGACCATGCCGTCGACCAGCACGCCGACCAGGGTGGCGTCGGTGACCGCCAGGGCCGGCGGCGTGTCGATGATCACGTAGGCGAACCGCTCGCGCATGGCGTGCAGCCATTCGCGCATCCGCTCGGAAGCCAGCAGCTCCGACGGATTGGGCGGCGTCGGCCCCGAGGGGACGACCCACAGGTTCGGCACCTCGGTGGGAAGGATCACCGCCTCCGCATCGGCGGTGCCGGTGAGCTGGTTGACCAGCCCGATCCGGTTGGAGAGGTGGAAGACCTGGTGCAGGCGCGGTTTGCGCAGGTCGCAGTCGACGATCAGCACCGGGCGGCCGAGCTGCGCCAGCACCACCGCCAGGTTGGAGGCGGTGGCGGTCTTCCCCTCGCCGGCGACCGCCGAGGTGACCCCGATCAGCTTGATCTCGCGGGCGCTCGACAGGAGCAGCGCCGTGCGCAGCGAACGGTAGGCCTCGGAGATCAGCGTGCGCGGCCGGTCGTGCGGCACCAGCTCGATCTGCGCCGAGCCGGCCGGCGGAGCCTTTTTCTTCTCCAGCCAACCGGCGGGCGCGTTGCGGCTGGCGCGCACCCGCGACCGTTCGCCGGAGCTCCCGGCGCCCGCGGGCGGGCTGCCGTGACCGTAGCCGTAGCCGGAGGCATAGGCGTAGGCCGAGTAGTAGCCGTACGTCTTGCCGATCTCCGCGATGTCCTGCACCACGCCGAGAGTGGGCAGACCGAGGCGCCGCTCGATCTCCTCGGGCGATTTGAGAGTGCGGTCGAGGAACTCGATGAGGAGCGCGGCGCCGATGCCGAGCAGGAGACCGACGAGGATGCCGTAGGTGAGGTCCTTGCGCAGCGACGGCTGGGACGGGCCGCCGGGCACCAGGGCCTGGTCGATGATGCGGATGTTCGACTGGCGGGTGTCCTGCAGCCGCACCGCCACCTCGGTCTCGGACTGCTGGCGCATCAGTTGATCGAGCAGCTCACGGCGGGTCTGGATCTCCACCTTGAGGTTGGTGAACTGAACCGCCGCCGAGCTCTGGTCGATCGCCTGCTTCTTGCTCTGCGTCAGCTCCGACTCCAGCGACTGCTCCTGGCGCAGCGCCGACTGGTAGTCGGCGTTGGCGCTGTCGCGCGCCTTCGTGAGCATCTCTTTGACCAGACCGTCGAGATGCTGTTTGCCCTTGTCGATCTGCGTCTTCAAGGAGACCATCTCGGGCCAGTCCGGCTTGAACGTCTTGAGCTTGGCGTCGTAATCGCGCTCCAGGTGGAGCTGCTCGGAGCGCAGGCCGCTCACCACGCCGCCGGACAGGCTGTCCGCCACCGTCTCCGGTGGAGAGGTCATCACCTCGTGGTAACGGGCCTCCTTCTCGATGCGCGTCTTCTTGGCCTCCATCAGGCTCGAATTGAGCGACTCGAGGCGCTTGAGGACGACGTTCGCCCCCGGATCGAGAGTGATGATGTCGCTGCGCCGGCTGAACGCCTGGAGCTGCGACTCCTTGTCGGAGATCTCCTGCTTCAGGGTCTCGATCTGGGTGCCGAGGAAGCTCGACGCCTTGCCGGCCGAGGCGAAGCGGTCCTCCACTCCCATGTCGATGAAGGCCTGCGCGAAGCCGTTGGCGGCACGGGCGGCGAACTCCGGAGTGGCGGCCTGGAACGAGATACGGACGAGCTGGGTGTTGCGCACCGGGTCGACGGCCAAAGCGCCGCGGAGCTGATCGGCGAGGCGGCCGAGGGTCGCCTGATCGTCCTCCGCGGTGGTCCCCTTCTTGCCGTCGCGCGCCGGGCCGGCGCCGGGATTGAACGCCGGATCGCTCATCAGGTCCAGGCTCTTGACCACCCGCTCCGCCAGGCCGCGGCTCTGCAGCAGCTCATACTGGGTGGGATAGAACTCCATGTTCCAATAGTTTTCGAGCCAGGGATTCTGCCCGGTGCCCACCGGCGACATGTTGCGGCGCTCGATCTGGATCGTCGAGGAGGCCTGGAACTGCTTCGGGGTGATCGCGTAATGGATGCCGGCGGCGGCCAGGGAGAGCAGGCAGGTCACGGCGAGCAGCTTCCAGTGCCGCCGCACCATGGTGACGTATTCCGACAGGTTGAGCTCGAATTCGGGCTCGGGAGGCTTCAGGCCGGCCGGCTCGTCCGGCGGCAGGGAGGAGATCGGGGCGATCAAAAAAAGGACTCCTTGACGACGATGACGTCGCCGGACTGCAGCTCGACGTCCGGTTCCTTGCCAGCGAGGATCTTCTTGTAGTCCGCGTTGATCTCGGCTTTCCCGGAGCGGCCATCGCGTTTGATGAGGATCTTGCTGGAGGCGCGGTCGGTGAGCCCGCCGGCACGGGCGATCACGCCGAGCAGCGTGACCCGCTCCGCACTCCTGAACGTCAAGGCGCCCGGCTGGTGGAACTGGCCGAGGCAGTAGATCGTCACATCGACCGCGGAGGGCACGTTGATCAGGTCGCCCGCGAAGATCGGAATGTTGGCTTTCGGATTGGCGCGCGCGATCAGGTCTTCCAGCGGAATGCCGATCTGGTCCGACAGGCCGTTGTCAGACCGCCGCAGGACGTAGACCAGGCTGCCATGGCCGTCGGTGACGCCGCCGGCCGCGGTCAACGCCTCCAGCAAGGTCCAACGGCCGGAGAAGGCGAGGTTGCCCGGCTGGTGGACGGCGCCGAGGACGGCGATGGGACGGGAGCGGAACTCCTGCACCAGCACCGACACGGAGGCCTTGACCAGCGACTTCGCCTCGAGGAGCTCCTTGATCTTCTGCGCCGCCTCGGGCTCGGTGAGCCCGGCGACGTCGACGTCGCCCGCCGGGGAGAAGCTGAGCTTCCCTTCTTCATTGACGCGCCGGGTGCCGCTGAGCTCGGGAGCCTCGAAGATCTTGACCTCCAGAAGGTCACGGGGGCCGATCCGGTAGCCGGGGTTGTGACTCTGCGCGGAAACCGGCACCGCAGACAGGAGCACGGCGGCGAGCAGAGCGGACAGAGCGAGAGCTGGGGGCTTCATCGGATGACACCTTACCAGACAATAGCTTACAACGAAGTTGACGGCTTCTCCAGCACCTGCCGCGGAGACAGGAGAAGCGGAACAGCAAAAGCTGGGATCGCCGCCGGTCTCTAGAGCACGCCACCCCAGGTGAGGGAGATCCCTCCCGCGGAGTAGGAGCGGTCGTTGCCGGGGAGGTTGGAGAGGAAGCGGGTGCGCGTCACCTGCGCGACGAAGGTCAGGCGTTGGGTGGCGAAAAAGCGCAACGAGCCCCCAAAGGCGCGCAGGTCATCCTTGCGGTCCGGCGCCAGCGCGGAGAAGGGGGTGTACTGCTCGCGGCCGGTCTCCGCGAAAAAGCGGGTGGCGAAGCGGCCGCCGCCGCCCACGCCCAACGCGACGCCGACCCGCTCGTCGTCCAGGTAAGGGTAGTCCGGCGACAACGAGTAGATCAGGTTGCGGCTGCCGTACACCCAGGTCTCGAAGCTGCGCCGCGGCCGGTACGACACGCCGGCGGTGCCGGTGACGCCGTTGAAGTCGACGAAGCGCGATCCCTGGCGGGCGGTCAGCGAGCGCGCCGCCGCATCGACCTGGATGAAGATCTGGTCGCGGTCGATCGACAGCTCGACCACCGGAGCGGTGCCGCGGTTGGAGCTGTCGTCCACCCGGCGCGCGAAATTGGTCTGCGAATGCTCGGCGCCGAGACCGATCGTCCAGCCGTCGCGGGGGCGCCAGCGCAGGCCGGAGCGGACGACCTCCTCGGTGCGGTCCAGGCGGGCGGTCGCGCGAAGCGCCGGATCGCTGAGGAAGTTGTCCACCAGGTTCTTCTCTCGACCTGCCCGGCCGCTGAGGAAGGCGTAGACCGAGCCGGTGACCTTGACCTCGACGGTCGCCTCGGCTTCGTCGCTGCGCGCCGGCGCCAGCTCCGGCACCTCCGGGGTTAGGATGCGCTGATCCTCGGTGCGGTGCGCCGAGACGCCGACGAAGACGCGGTTGAACAGACCGAGGCCCTCGATCCCGTAGCTCAGGTTGAGGCGCCGCGCCTCGGTGCGCCGCCGCCACCAGACGTACTCCGGCTCGAGGGTGGCGATCCAGGTCATCTTGGGCCCGGTGCGCAGATAGGCGCGGGCGCCGCCGATCACGGTGGTGGTGACGTCCGCGGGAACGGCGGCGCCGTTGTCGAAGATGTCGCGCACGTAGGCGATGTCTTTGACTCCCAGGATCGGCGCGATGCGGACGGGACCCAGGTGGTAGTGCGCGTCCGCGAGCTCTCGCTTCAAGCGCTCGTCCCGGGTCTCCGGACGGTCCTGCGGTCCCCCTGGGGCGGTATACTGGTTGAATTGCGCGCCGGCGGCTCCGGCGCACAGGACCAATAGAACCCCCAACATCTGAGTCAACGTCTGAATCGACAAGTGAATCGACAACCGGTGCTTGCGGCGCATGATCTCCCTCACTCTGGTGCGGCAGAACGCGGCGCCATGATACGCCATTCGGGATCGGCGCTCACCGCTCTCCTCACTCTCCTCATCCTCTGGGCGCCGCTGCCGTTCGCCAGCGCCACCCCGTGGGCGGTGGCGATCCTCCAGACCGGCTGCTTCATCGCCCTGGCCCTGGCCGCGGCCGCCCTGCGCGACGGCAGGCGGCTGCGCCCGGCGCTGCTGCCCGCCGCGGCGTTGGCGGCGGTCGCCCTCCTCGCGTTCCTCCAGTCGTTGCCCTGGCCGGCGTTCGCCGTCTCCTTCCTCTCGCCGCAGCACGCCGCCGTCGCGGTCCGCGCCGCCGCGCTGCCGCAGGTGGCCGTCGAGCACCTCTACCTGAGCCTGGCGCCCGGCGCGTCGCAGGCGGCGGCAATGCAATGGGCGGCGTTGGCAGCCGCCTTGCTCGCCGGCGCGGCGGCCGGCTGGCGGGCGACGCGCCGCTGGGTCGCCGGCGCGGTGATCCTGGGCGGCATCTTCCAGACTTTCTTCGGTGCCCGCGCGCAGTATGTCCGGGCGCCCACCCTGTGGGGCGTCGACGTCCCGCGCAGCCCGCGCCTCCACGGCACCTTCGTCAATCCGAACCATCTGGCGCTCTTCCTCGAGATCGCGCTGTGCGTCGTGAGCGCCTGGGGCTGGTGGGCGTTGCGGCGAACCCGCGACGACGAGCAGCCGGAGCGCCGCATCCTCTTTCTCGCCGGTCCGGTGCTGTGCGCCCTGACCCTCCTCACCGGGCTCGTCCTCAGCGGATCGCGCGCCGGCCTGCTGGCGGCGGCGGCGGCGGTGACCGTCCAGAGCGTTGCGGCGGCGGCGGCGCGCCGGCGCTGGCAGCGCGCCGTCTGGGGCGTGGGGGTGGCTCTCTGCGGCCTGGGCCTGGTCGTCGCGGGAGTCGGCGCGCGGGAGGGGCTGGGACGGTTCATCGACACCCGTGCCGGCGACGTGAGCTTCCAGGGGCGGCTGACTGAATATCGGGCGGTGTTGCATCTATGGTCCCGCTTTCCGGTCCTCGGCACCGGCGTGGGCTCCTTCCACGAGGCGTTCCCCCTGGTGCAGCCGGCGGCGCTCCAGGGCACCTGGTGGCATGCCCACAGCGATCTGCTCGAGCTCGCGGCCACCGGGGGCCTTCTCGGGCTCGCCCTGGTCCTGGCCGGCGGCGTGCCGGTGGTGCGCCGCCTGCTCATCCTCCTGCGCAGCCGCAGCCGGTCCGAAGACCGGGCCGCCGCCCTGGCGATCCTGGGCTGCCTCGCCGCGGCCGGTTTTCACGAGCTGCTGGATTTCGGCTTGACGATGCCGGCCAACGCGGTCACCCTGGCGGTGCTCACCGGCGCCGCGCTGGGCACCCAGATCCGCCACGTCGCGCCGCTCTCACCGGAGACGCAGCGCACCCGGCGTCACCGGCCCGCCGGCCACGGCCTGGAGCTCGATCAGGTGGACGCCCCGGCTGACCGGCAGGCCGGCGACGAGCGGAGCTCCCGGGCGCGCCGGCGCCGTACCGAGCAGCGCCCCGTCGAGCCATAGCTCGACGACGGCCCCGGCAGGAGGGGTTTCGAGGAGATCGATCTCCACCTCCGCGGCCGGCGCCGCGGCCAGAATCTCCAGGCGCGCCCGCTCGCCCCGCCAGGTCCACTCCGCCGCCGGCCAGGACATCCGCGCCAAGCCGCGCAGCCGTTCCTCCGCCTGCGCCATGCCGGCCTTGTCGTCGGCCGCCTGCGCCAGCTCCAGGCGCACCTGCCAATACGTCGGCCGCTCCCACCAGGACCGCGGCACGAAAGCCAGCGTCGACTCCGCCGCCGCCAGTTGGTGACGGCCGGCGAGCATCCGGGCCTTGAGCAGCAGATACGGCACCCAGGAGTTGCTCCAGCCGTTCTCCGCCCGGCGCTCCAGAGCGGCGGCTCCCGGCAGATCGCCGGCCAGCAGCAGGGCCATCGCCTCCTCGGGCGCCGCCTGCTGCTCGCCGGCCAGCCGCGCGAGCCGTTTCAGGGCTTCCGGCTGCAGCGCGCATTCGGCGAGGAGGCAGCGCTGCACCGCCCAGTCGACCTGGCGCGAGAGGTGCACCGCGATGTCGTGCGGCACCGGTCCCGGCGGGCAACGGGTCAGCGCCGCCGCCAGCAGGTCGCGGTAGGCGAGGTCGGGCTGCGCCCCGTCGAGGACCGCGAGATAGAGGATCCGCGCGGCGGTGTAGTCGCCGGCGGCCAGGTTGGCGTCCGCCGCGGCGAGGTCGGTCTGGAGGCGGCTCAGGAGCACCTGGTTCCAGCGCTGCCGCGCCGCGCTGAATCCGGCCCAGTCGCCGCGGGCGTCGAGCAGCCGCTGCACCTGCTCCCACACCCGCGGCTCCGGCGGCAGCGCCGCCAGGGCGACTTGCCGGTCGCCGGCCGCGTCGAGCCAGGGGCCGAGGAGGAGAGAGGCGTCGTCGGGATCGCTCAGCAGGCCGGCGAGCAGGCCGCGGACGCGCTCCCGTTTCGCCGCCGTGAGCGCGGGCCAGATCTCGACGTAAGCACCGGTGAGAAAACGCGCCGGCTCCCGTTTCGTCGGAGCGAGCTCGATGGCGGCTTCGAGCGGCGCCTCCCAGCGCTCGTGCGCGGTGAACAGGCGCGCGTCGCGCGCTTGGGAGTCACTCATATAGGTAGCCGCTCCGAGCACCATCGCCGCCTCCCACGAAGCCGGCCGGCGGCCGAGGACGGCGGCGGCACGCCGCGCCGTCTCCTCTAGCCGCAGAGCGCTCTGCCGCCGGTCCGGGCTGGTGTGCGCCATGGCGTCGATCGCGCGCGCCAGCGAGGCCCGCACCGCCCGCACCGCCATCCCGTCGGTATCGGTCTCGCGCGCCAGCTCGCGCTCCAGGCGCTCATCCACCGGCTGCCCCGACTCCGCGAGCCACGCCGTCCACTCCCGCCGCGCCCCGTCGAGCGCCAGGAACCGCACGAGCGCCAACACCGCCAGGGCGAGCCCCACTGCCGCCATGCCAATCCGCACCACGGTCAAACGCCTGGTTGCGGGGAACGCTACGGGCTGGGGAAGCATCGCGGACAGATGCTAGCACCCCCGGAGCGCGGCGGACGCCCCTGGCCCTATCCCTCGACCAGCCGCACCCCGCCGTTCGTGGTGCTGATGCGCAGCTTGCTGCCGCCGCCGTTGATGGCGCCGGAGAGGTGGCGCTTGCCCGACTGGCCGCCGGCGACCTGGAAGTCGCTCTGCACCCGGCCGTTGGTGGTCTCCGCATCGACCTCCACCGCGGCTCCGTGCGGCATCTTCACCGTCACCGCGCCGTTGGTGGTCGATGCCGTGGAATCACCGCGGCTGGGGACATGGGCGAACTGCAGGTCGATGTGGCCGTTCGTCGTGTCCGCCTTCACCGTCCCGGCGATCCCCGCCGCTTCGACCGCGCCGTTGGTCGTGCCGAGATCGAGGTCGCCGTCCACGTCATGGATCTTGATGGCGCCGTTGGTCGTCGCCAGCTTGGCCGGGCCCTGCGTGCCGGAGAGCGCGACCGCCCCGTTGACCGTGCCGGCGTCCACCGTGGCCCGGCGCGGCAGGTGCACGCGATACGTCACGTTGACGTTGGCGTTGCTGCCGAACAGGCCGAAGAAGCCGGTATCCCGTTTCGGGATCTTCGTATCGACGCGCACGCCGCCCGCCGCGGTCTGCACGTCGATCTTCACCTGGTCCATGATCTTCTTCGCGTCGGCGTCCGAGCTCGCCTTCACTTCCTTGTCGGCCTCGATGCGGACCTCGTTGCGGTCCCAGGCGTCGAGAGTGACCGCGCCATTGACGTTGCGCAGGGTCAGTGTGCCCCCCGCGGAGAAGGGATAGGACTGGGCGAACGTCTCCTTGAGCGTGGCGGCGCGCGCGGCGCCGGCGGAGAGAGAGGCGAAAGCCAGAGCGGCGATCGTGATGCGGAGCCAGTTCTTGTGCATGCTGTGTTTCCTCCTCGAAGGTTTCATACGCATCTGCCCTACGCGGAATCCCGGCCGCGGGTTTCGGCATCGATCTTGCCATGAATTCGTTGTAGCCTCACGAGGACGAAGGAGGGGGCCGTGACGGGAGAACAGATCACCGACGACCTGGAGCTGCTGCTGGACGTCATGCCGCCGCGCCTGCGCCAGGTCATCGAGCCGCGGCCCGACAAGGGGGCGCTGGTGGAGATCGTCCTCGATCTCGGCCGCCTGCCCGAGGTCCGCTACCCGGACCGCGGGGAGACCGTCTCCGACCAGGCGGTCAGCCACGACGACATCGCCTGGGTGGTGGCCCGCGTCGGCCGCTTCGGCAAGGACAACCGGGCGGGGATCGAGCGCACGCTCCACCGCGTCTCGGCCATCCGCAACCGGGTGGGCGACGTCATCGGCCTCACCTGCCGGGTGGGCCGCGCCGTCTTCGGCACGGTGGACATCCTGCGCGACGTCATCGAGTCGGGCCAGTCGATGCTCCTGCTCGGCCGTCCGGGCGTCGGCAAGACCACCCTGCTGCGCGAGGCGGCGCGGGTGCTCGCCGACGAGTTGAGCAAGCGGGTGATCGTGGTCGACACCTCGAACGAGATCGCCGGCGACGGCGACATCCCGCACCCCGGCATCGGCCGCGCGCGGCGGATGCAGGTCCCCTCGCCCGACGAGCAGCACGGGGTGATGATCGAGGCGGTCGAGAACCACATGCCGCAGGTGATCGTGATCGACGAGATCGGCACCGCCGCCGAGGCCCTGGCGGCGCGCACCATCGCCGAGCGCGGCGTGCAACTGGTCGCCACGGCCCACGGCAACACGCTGGACAACCTGTTGCAGAACCCCACCCTGTCAGATTTGGTCGGCGGCATCCATGCGGTCACCCTGTCCGACGAGGAGGCACGGCGGCGCGGCACCCAGAAGACCGTCCTCGAACGCAAGGCCCCGCCCACCTTCGACGTCCTGATCGAGATCCAGGACAAGGATCGCCTGGCCGTGCACAGCGACGTCGCCGAGGTGGTGGACCGCTTCCTGCGCGACGTGCCGCCGCGCCCCGAGCTGCGCACCCGCACACCGGAAGGCGGGGTCGAGATCCGCAAGTCCGAACGGGAGGAGATGAAACGGCCGGAGACTCCCTGGGGGGATTCACCGCGCTCGCCGTCGTCCCGGCGCGGGCCGCAGGGTCCGGGCCGCAACGGCGGCCGGAAGAGAGCGCGTCCGGCCGATCCGAATCCCTGGGAGCTGGGGCCGCCGCCGCCGGCCCCGCCCATCCACGCCGCCTCTCCGAGCACCGAGCCCGAGGCGGCCGCGGCGCGCAAGGCCGCGCGCGGCAAGACCGTCCGCGTCTTCCCCTACGCCGTCAGCAAGGACAAATTCGAGCGCGCCCTGCGCAAGCTGCGGGTGCCCGTCGTCCTCGTCGAAAACCTGGACGAAGCCGATCTCGTCATCAGCCTGAAAGCCCAGGAGCGCCGCCAGCCGCGCCGCCTGCGCGACGCCGCAGCGAAGAACGTCCCGGTGCAGATCATCAAGAGCAACACCATCGCCCAGATGGAAAACTTCCTCCGCGCCTTCTTCGGCCTCGGCGACGGCGACGTCACGGCGGACGACGAAGCGGCCCTGCGCGACGTCGAAGACGCCATCGACGCCGTCCTCGGCCAAGGCAACCCGATCGAGCTCGCCCCGCGCAACAACCACCTCCGCCGCCTCCAGCACCAGATCGTCGAGCGCTACGGCCTCACTTCGAGCAGCAAAGGAGAGGAACCCTACCGGCGGGTGGTGGTGTATCCGGGGTGAGGCGACCTGATCTCATGCGTTGAAGGGGGTGATGATCTCTACTCCGCACTCGATGAAATCCCGCACGTTGCGGGTGGCGACCGGTGGCTGGCCGACTCATCAAAGGAGAGGATGCGGCCCGCGAAAGCTCCCGTCAGGATTTTCTCGAAACCTCTTCCAAGGAGCGTCGCCGCTTTCCGAGACGATGTCGGTGTCGAGGATGATCATGGCTCGCAGGGTTTGGTTGGTGGTACCATTGCTTGTACTTTTGGAGGTACCGGACCATGATCAGCCTCAACCTCGAAGAAGACATCCGGCCCCTGTCCGAGTTCCGCGCGGACGCCGCGGCCCTGATTCAGAAGATCCGAGAAACCGGGAGGGCCTTGGTCCTCACCCAGAGAGGCCACTCCTCGGCGGTCGTTCTCGCCATCCGCGAGTATCAGCAGCTTCTTGAGGAGCTGGAGCTTCTCCGTGATCTCCAGACCGCGGCACGCCAGATCGAGGACGGCCTCGGAGTTCCCCAGGAGGAGGCGAAGAGGCAGGCCCTGGCGAGGCTTTCGGATTGAATGTCATCTGGTCCCCGCTCGCCATCGACCGAGCGGTCGAGCAGGCGCACTTCATCGCTCAAGACAAGCCGGGAGCCGCTGCAAAATGGCTGGAGGGGCTCTTCGCCGCCACGGAGAGCTTGGCGGAGCTTCCCAGGCTGGGGCGGAAGGTCCCGGAGTTGAAGAAAGAGGACCACCGCGAGCTGAGCTATGGGAACTACCGAATTATCTATCGAATCGATGCCAGTCAAATCTCTGTTCTGACAGTCCGCCACAGTCGCCGCCTGCTCGATCCGGCAGAGCTCGAAGGGTAGATCGCTTCAGCGTGTGTACATGATAACGGTCGAGGTTCATCGCCTTCGGCCCACTCCACACTCGATGAAATCCCGCACGTTGCGAGTGGCGAGTGAACCGGCGATTTCGCGGTTTTATCAGTCATCCTAATCAGTCACCCAACATCACTTGGCGCCGCAGGGCGATAAGTCCTGCCGCAACTCGGCGAGCTTCATCCTCGTTCCCCCTCTCGAAGGAGCCTACTCCAACCCGGTCCGAGTTGGACTGAGCGGCGAGCCCTTTCCGCTGAGCCCGTAGGTGTAGGCTTCTACGGCCGTACCGTTCTGGAGCTTCACCTTGATCAGGACGCGCTCATAGCCTTCACCCTCAAACTCATCGAGCCGTGCCCAATGCTCAGCCAGACTCTCCGAGCTGAAGAGAAAGCCTTCGACTTCGCCGCCGTGCTCATCCAAGATGATTCCCGGATAGCCCACCGCTGCACCCCAGCCTTCTTGAAGCAACGTGCCAATGACCGTCGCTGGCTCCCACCTTCCCGGGACATCCGCCAAGATGTGTTCGTTGGGCCGACCCGGGGCGAGCGTTCCGTAAACGAAAAGTCGGTGAGTCATCGGAATCGGAGGAGCCATGGAGTGAAGCGGGCCATCCGCAGATCGCTCGTCAGGTTCAACGATCGTTACCCACGCCGAACGCCGCTGCGTGGTCGGCGGCCCACTGGTGGAACGACCGCGGTGGTGAGCCGAGGATCTCGTGCACGGCGGACGTGACGAACGCCGGATGTCCGAGTGTCGCCTTCCACGCGGCAAGCAGCATCTCCACGACTCCGCCCGGCCATGTCCCCGCCGTGTCGCGGCGGAACTCGTCGGGCGACAGTTCCTCCAACCGCAGTGGCCGCCCAATGGCATCGCCGATCGTGTGGACCTGCGCGGCCTGGCTCAGCGACTCGGGGCCGGTGAGGACGAAGTCGCCTCGCGCGTGCCGCGCGTCGAGCAGCACGCGCGCGGCCACGGCCGCGATGTCACGCTCGTCGATTGGGGCTGTCTCGGCGGCCGCGTAGGGCCAGCGCACCACGTCGCCGATCCGGATCTGCGGCGCCCACCAGTGGAGCACGTTCGAGGCGAACATCCCCGGCCGGAGGACCGCGACCTCGAGACCGGTGGCCGCGAGCAGGCGCTCGACTTCGGCATGAAGGTCCCGCATCGGATTGGGTTGCTGAAAGAACGGGTGCGGCGTCCGGTGGGGTGCTGAGAGATAGACAATACGCCGAGGCTGCGGCGACGGGTGCTCCGCGAGCCGCGCGACGACGGCTGGGGCGGTCGCCGGTGCCGCGGTCCAAACGAGGAACACGGCCACGGCCCCCTCGAGTGCGGGGTCGAGCGACGCGGGGTCGGTGAGGTCGCCCGCCACGACCTCGACGCCGGCGGGGAGCGCCGCGTGTTCCGGCCGGCGCGTGAGCGCGCGTACAGGCACACCGGTGCGCAACAACTCGTCGACCACGAGGCGTCCGACCCGGCCCGTGGCACCCGTCACGAGTACCGTCCGTCTCTCGCTCCCCGTCATCCGGCTCACGCTCCCTCCAGTCCGGTCCTCGCTCCCTCCAGTCCGGCTCACGCTCCCTCCAGTCCGGCCCTCGTTCCCTCCAGTCCGGCTCTCGTTCCCTCCAGTCCGGTCCTCGCTCCCTCCAGTCCGGCTCTCACTCCCTCCAGTCCGGTTCTCGGTCCCTCCAGTCCGGCCCTCGCTCCCTCCAGTCCGGCCCTTGCTCCCTCCAGTCCGGTCCTCGTTCCCTCCAGTCCGGTCCTCCTTCCCTCCAGTCCGGCTCTCGTTCCCTCCATCCGGCTCTCACTCCCTCCAGTCCGGTCCTCACTCCCTCCAGTCCGGCTCTCGTTCCCTCCAGTCCGGCTATCGTTCCCTCCAGTCCGGCTCTCACTCCCTCCAGTCCGGCTCGCGCTCCCTCCCGTCCGGCTCGCGCTCCCTCCCGTCCGGCCCTCCCGACGGATACGTCGCGTGAGTCGGAGACGGCACGGACCAGGGCCTTCGTGACGCCCTAACCACCTGATTCGGACCGCCCGATCACGGCTGAGCCGGTGCCCACGCCGCGCATCCCGGCCCATTTCAGCAGCGCGTCGAGCGCTGGACATAGCGACTGCCCCCACGTCGTGAGGCAGTACTCCACCTTCGGCGGCACCTGGTTGTGGACGATTCGCTGCACGACGCCGTCGGCCTCCAACCGGCGAAGCTGCTGCGCGAGCATCTTTTGGGAGATCGCCGGAATCGCGCGCTCCAGGTCGGAGAAGCGCAGGACCTTGCCGCCAAACAGATGAAACAGGATCAGCAACTTCCAGCGGCCTTCGACGAGTTTGAGCGCTTGCTCTATCGCCTGCGCCGCAGAAATCGGCGTGTGCTCAGCGCGCTTACCCTCAGGTGAGCGACTTACTTTTTCGTGCGTACTTGTCATTTGGTTAGCGTAGTCCCATTCTCAGGGCGAGGCAACGCACAGCAAAGGAACGATATGCCAACCACAAAACTTGCGCCACCGATTGCAACCTACATTGCGGCGGCGAACGCTCAAGACATCGATGCGGTGGCGGCATGCTTCAGCCAAGGTGCCGTCGTCCACGACGAGAAGCGAGAGCGGCGAGGCATTGCCGCCATCCGCAGGTGGGCCGAGGAGGTGAGCGAGAAATATCATCCGACGGTCGAGGCGCTCGACGTTGCCGAGACGAACGGCAGGACGATTGTGACCGGCAGGATCTCGGGCAATTTCCCTGGCAGTCCGATCGAGCTTCGCTATGCCTTCACCCTGAATGGCGGACAGATCGAACGTCTGGAGATCAGCTGATGGGCTCGGCGCCGCGGTTTTCGTTCGACCCTGCGGAATTCGCCGGCAAGCGCGTACTCGTCACCGGCGGCACCGACGGTATGGGAGCAGCCATCGTGCGACGTCTTGTCGTCAGCGGCGCAACGGTTGCAACGACCGCGCGCTCACCCTTGCCTGAAGGGCAAGCGGTGGAATTGTTCGTTCAGGCCGACATCAGCACGCGCCAAGGCGTGGACAGGGTGGCAGAGCAAGTGCTCCAGCGCTTCGGCGGTCTCGACATACTGGTCAACGTCGTTGGCGGCTCGAGTGCGCCGAGCGGTGGCGTGCTCGCGCTCACAGACGAGGATTGGCAGAAGGAGATCGATCTCAATCTTTTCCCTGCCGTTCGGCTCGACCGCGCATTCCTTCCCGGGATGCTGAAGCAGCGATCCGGAGTCATCATCCATATTTCATCGATTCAGCGGCGGCTGCCGCTGTTCGAGGCGACGCTCGCCTACGCGGCCGCCAAAGCCGCGCTGACCACGTATAGCAAGGGGCTGTCGAAGGAACTTGGACCCAAGGGCATTCGGGTCAACACCGTCGCGCCCGGTTTTATCGAAACCGCAGCCGCCCATCGCCTGATCTCCCGCCTTGCGGAAAAGGCCGGCACCGACGAAGCCGCTGCCCGTCAGGGACTGATGGATTCGCTCGGCGGCATCCCGATCGGCCGGCCCGGCAGGCCCGAAGAGGTGGCAGAGCTGGTCGCATTCCTCGTCTCCGACCGGGCAGCCTCCATCAACGGCAGCGAATATGTCATCGACGGCGGCACAGTTCCAGCGGTGTGACGCTATGGGCGGCTCTGCTCGCGCATGGAGTCAAAGATCGTTCGTCAGGTTCAACGATTGTTGGCCCGCGGGTGCGTCGGGTCTGACCCGGCGCCCGCGAACGCCGCGGCGTGGTCGGCGGCTGCGCAAAGCGCACCCTACGGCTCTGCGTTGACAGACGACTAGGGCGTCCGTTCTGTTCGGTCAATCGCGACCCGGCAGCCGGGGAGCCGTCACGCCGCTTCCTGGAAAACCAGATCCGGAGGAGAACGGTGGCCGCGCGGCGGGTATTGCCCAGTGCCGCGCCAGGTAATCCCTTACCTCTGCGAGGTGATAGATTTTGAGCCGCTGAGATTGGATGTGAGACAGGAGGCCTTGCCAGACCTTGATGATCTGCGAGTGAATTCTTTCCGTCTTCTGAAGCTGGTCGATCGCCTCCTCGCAGAGCCGCTCCGCTTTCAGAACAGCATCTCTCTTGAAGAGGGATTCCAGGAGCGCGAGCCGGGCGAGAAACGCATCCTTGTAGAGCTCTTTGTCAGAAAAGCCCTTGATGGCCTTCCGAAAGAGCTTTTCGGACTCACGCGCCGAGCCAAGCCCATCCAAAAGTCGAGCTTGAAGCCGAAGAGATTGAAGTTTGAAATCCTCGCCGAGCTCCTCATAGAGATGGCGCGTCTCCTCGAAGTTCCGGACTGCTTCGTCCACGCGATCTGTCATAGCCAGGCTTTCTGTGACGAGACTTTTCGCGGACGCCACAAGAAAGACACTGAATGGCGGAAGAAGCAGGAGCGCCTCTTCTGCCTTACCGATGGCCCTGTCGAACGCGTTGGCGATAAAGAGTGCCTGCGCCTCCTGAACGAGCATTTTACCCAACTCACCTTTGTGGCCAGCCTTCTCGTAAATGGCCGCCGCTCTCGCCAGCAGGCCGGAAGCCGCCTCAACGTTACCCTTGTCGCAGTCCAGCGACGCTTGCACTGAAAGCAGGGCGGCTTCCTCCAAGGTATCCATGTTGTCCTTTAGGTAGTTCCTGGCTGCGCCAAAAGCCGCGGCCGAGCCAAGCCAATCTCCCATCAGCCGGCGGCTGTTGCCTGCCACGCTCATGGCTGCCGCCTTGTACCTGTTCTTGGTAAGCTCGGAGAATTGCGCACCGGGCAGATGGTCGACCAGGAAGTGCGCGGTCAATGCCGAATGCTCCGCCAGGTAGGGATCACTGCCCCAGACTGAGCGAGACTCCGTCAGGATCGTCTCGAACAGCTCGCCTGTCTGGAACGCACCGACAAGTTTAACCCTTTCGATCTGTTCTGTCGGGCCCAATTCCGCCAACTCCTCCCACCAGGCTCGAGCCCTCATGAGCCGGGCTGTCCTTCTTCCCTCCTCCTCGACCAGGGCGACGATGGCCGCCCGGCCGTCGCCGAATCTCTTCAGGCGGCCCTCACGCTTGAGCTGGGAGATCACGTTGGCCGCCGAATTCCAGCACAACCGGCAGTGGCTTAAATGCGGCACGGCGTAGACCACGTCGGGTTGAGAAGCCTCTCCAGAGAAGGCGCGAACAATCTCCTCTTTAGAAATATGCCGATCCATCTCTAAGCTCCTCCTGGATCGCACTATACCGCAAACGCGCCAAAAAGAAGGGGGAGGGCGGGAGCTTTCTCCGCCCTCCACAAGAAAAGGTGCCTTGCGAGCCCCTCAGCCGTTCGGGTCGATGGTGGTCACCGCATCCGGGCTCGGCTTCCCGTTCGGGTCCCAGATGCTGACCGCATCGCTTTGAGCCATCGAGAAAAACGCCCGGAGAAACTGCAGGAATCCACGCATAAGAACACTGCCTTTCTGGGGAGGCTTGACGGGGCTGGGTCAGGGAGTGACCCAGCCGTAAAAATTTTCCCCTTCTGGAGTCTGGGCTTTTGGCATCCTTCCTTTCAAGGTTGACGGGAGGACGCATGTCATCTTCTCGACCTGCATCGGCAGATCGTTTTGGCGACAAGCCGGCGGGGCGAGTTATCCAGGGAAGAGGGATGAGATGAGACATCTGACGACAGCCAAGATCGCATCTCTGCTGGCCGCCGCCGCGGGGGAGGAGGCCGAGGAGTGCTGCCGCCATCTGGCCGAGGTCTGCCCGGACTGCGGCGAACGGCTCGCGGAGGTGGAGGCACTGATGAAGCGCTTCCGTCATTGGAATCCCGAGGTTGTCGTCGTCGAAGGGCTTGTCGCCGACGGCCTGCTCGACGCCTTGCTGGCGACAGACCCCGCAAGCTGGGCCGCCCAGGTCGAGGAAGAGACGGACTTTCAGACCTGGGGCGTTGCCTGGGTCGCATTGGAGCGGGCGCGGGCCATCCTGGACCAGGGGGAGAGCCAAGCCCTGGACCTTGCGCTCCTGGCGGCGAAGATCGCCGGCCATCTGGGCACCATGTACCATCCAGAATGGGTCGCCGATCTCAAGGCCTTGTCTCACGCCACGGCTGCTCTGGCGATACCACCGAGCAACGCGGAGGCCCGGCTGCGCGAGATGGGCGCCGCAACGGCGGCGTTGCGGGAGGGCACCGGAGATGAAGCCGTCAACCGTGAGGTCGTCGAGCTTCTCGCGCGAGTCTTCTCCACAACGGACCGTTGAACCTCCACAACGGGCCGTTGAACCTCCACAATGCGCCTTCGCGCGGCGGGCCGAGGCACAGTCTCTCCACTACTTTGCGGTTGGGACACCCTCCGCATCGCCCGCCACCACCCGGTTGCGCCCCGCCTTCTTGGCGCCATAGAGGGCGAGATCGGCCGCCTCGACCAGGACATCGGGGGTCTGCCCGGAGGCCGGGACCATCGCGGCGACTCCGAAGCTGGCGGTGACGTGTCCGGTGGGGGCCGCTTCGTGCGGGAGCGCCAAGTCTTCGATCCCCTGGCGGAGCTCCTCGGCGATCTTCAGCGCGCCGGCGAGGTCGGTGCTCGGCAGCAGCACCGCGAGCTCTTCGCCGCCGTAGCGCGCCACCAGGTCGCTGGTCCGCCGGAGCATCTCGGCGAGATGGTGCGCGATGGTTTGCAGGCAGACGTCTCCCTCCCGGTGGCCGCGGGTGTCGTTGAGCAGCTTGAAATGGTCGAGGTCGAGGAGGATGAAGGCGAGCGGCCGTTCGTAGCGGCGGGCGCGGTTCCACTCTTCGTTCAGCATCTGTTGCAGCCGCCGCCGGTTGGCGATGCCGGTGAGCTCGTCGCGGAGTGACAGCTCCTCCAGCCGCTCGTTGGCGACTTCGAGCTCGGCGTGGGCACGGCTCAGCTCCTCGACGGTGTGGCGCAGCTCCAGGGTCTGCTCCGCCACCCGGGCTTCGAGGAGCGCGGCGCGCTGGCGCAGGGCGCGGCTGCGCAGCCGGGAGTAGCCGATGACCAGGAGGACCGCCGCCACCATCCAGAGCGCCAAGGCCCAGCCGGTGAGGTACCAGGGCGGCCGGACGCGGAACGGCCACGCTGTTTCGGGGCTCGCTTCGCCGCTCGGCCCCACGGTGCGGACGCGGAAGGTGTAGCTTCCGGACGGCAGGCGGGTCAGCTCCGCGAATGGATCTGTGGTCGGGCGGCTCCAGTCGGCGTCGATCGGGTCGATCCGCGTCTGATAGCGCAGGCCGGCGTTGAACGACAGCGGCCCGATCTCGATCCGCAGGTGGCGCACGTTCGGCGGCAGGACCACCCGGGTCGGTGCGACGCCGGGTGCGCCGCCGAAGACGAGGGTGCCGGCCCCCAGGGTGATCCGGGAGAGGAGCGGTGCCGGCAGTGGAGCCGCCACCGCCCGGAAGCTGTCGGCATACCGGAAGAGCCCGTTGTCGGCCGCCAGCCAGACCACTCCGTCCGGTTCGGCAAGGATCGCCTCGATCGTGTGGACCGGCAGCCCCAGAAGCGGGCGCAGCTCCGGAGACCAGCCGCCCGGCCGGCCGGTCCGCCGGAGGGCGACCGCCGGCGGACGGGAGCTGATCCAGAGATTGCCGGCGGCGTCTGCGACGAAATTCTGGGCGCGGGCCTGCAGCGCGGCGGTGGCCGGATCTGCCCCCAGCAGCCCCCGCTCCTCGTCCAGGCGCAGCAGCCGGCCGTCGCGGGCGGCCAGGATGCGGCCGGCGAGCCACAGCAGCGACACGCCGTCGCTGTCCGGCACCGACCGCGCCCGCAGCACCTGCAGCGTCCGGGGTTGCGGCGCGACGTCGACCCCCACGGCTCGATCTTGCAGACCGCACCAGACCGTGCCCGTGTCCCCTTCCACGATCGAGCGCACCTCCCGGTGCACCGCCTCGATGGAGCCCTCGAACCGCCAGCCGTTGCCGTCCCGGTGGACCGCGGACAGCCCGTCCTCTCCTCCCAGCCAGATGCGCCGCGGATCCCGGCGCGAGCGGGCGAGGACGTAGACCGTCTGCTGCCTGCCCCCGGGCACCGGCTCGGCGGTCCCGCCGCTGGTGACTCGATAGAGCCCGAACGCCGTTCCCACCAGCAGATCGTCGTCCACCGCCAGGAGGCTCCAGACGGAGGGGGGGAGCCCCGGCACCTCCCGCATCCGCACCGGCGGGCCCGGCTCGGCCGCGGCGCGCGGGCGGTGGTCGACGGTGAACAGCCCGGCCGAGGTCGCGATCCACAGATCGCCGCGGAACCGCACCAGGGCGTAGACGTTTCCCTGGAGACCCGCCCGCCGGTCGATCACCGACACCGGAGACGCCACCTCCACCCGGGCCAGCCCGTTGTTGAGAGCCAGCCAGAGCGAGCCCTCCAGATCGGTCTCCGCCCCGGTGATGAAGTTGTCCGGCAGGCCCACCGCCGTGTCGATCACCTGGTCCACCGCACCGTCCGGACGCAAGAGGAGCAGCCCGCCGAGGATCGATCCCAGTGCCCAGCGGCCGTCCGGCAGCCGGCGGCCGGCTTTCGGCATCAGCCGCTTCGCCGCCGTCCAGCGGGAGGCTTCGGGAGCGAACGGCATGGCGGTCCCGCGGGAGAACAGGAAGAGCCCCTCGCCGCGCACCGACACCAGCAGACCCTGGTCCGGGCGTTCGCCGGCCGGCAGGATCTGGTCCACCCGCCGGCCGGCGAACACCGCACCGCCGGGGACCGGTTCGATCCGCCGGCCGTCGATCCGCGACAGCCCGTCGCGCCACCAGAGATAGATGTCGCTCCCCACGCGGAACGTCGCCGGGAACGGCCGGTCGCCCGGGAACCTGGCCAGGACGCTGACGTGGGAGCCGTCCCACAGCAGGAGCGCTTTTCCGGTGAGGAAGAGGAACCCGTCCGCCACCGGCGTCGTCTCCATGACCTGGTCGAGCTCCCGCTGCTCCGGGGGCAGGAGGGAGAGCAACGACACATACTGGAGCGAGCCGTGATCGTCCGGCATCAGGAGCCCGAAGTCGTCGAAGCCGCCGACCGCCACCCGTCCCGTGGCGTCGCTGGCCACCGAGAACGCACCTCCCTCCTTGCCGATCGGGATCTCCCGCCACCACGCGCCGTCGTACACGAGGAGGCCGCCGCCGTTGGCCAGGTAGAGAAGGCCCTGCGGATCGCGGGCGATCCCGAAGTTCTGGGTCTCGCCCCCCTGCGAGATCGCGTTGTACGTCTGGATCAGGGGAAAACCGCGCTCCGCCGCGCCAGGTTCCGCCACGGTGGCGGCAGCCGCAGCGAAGGAGCCGGCCAGCAGCAGCCAGCAGCAGACGGCGCCGGAAAGGCGCGGAGCGGTTCGGGGGCGCATTGGAATCGCGGGCTCGCCCCACAAGTCTATGCCGAATCGGCCTGGTTCCCCTCAGACGCCCTCGAACGCCCGGATCGACTCCCGCAGACCGTCCGGCAGCGGCACCGGCTTGCCGGTGGTGTAGTCGATCCAGACAGTCACGCCGCCGCCGTCCGCCACCCGCTCGCGATCCTCGGCCCGGATCAGGATGTACTCCATCTTGAAGCTGGTCCTGCCGATCTCCGTCACCCGGGTCTCGACCTCGATTCCGGACGGCCAGCGCACCTGCCGCCGGAAGTTGAGCTGCGCTGCGGCCAGCGCCGGGCCGAAGCGGCCGCCTTCAAAGTGGTCCGCCATGCGCACCGCCAGGAAGTAGCCCATGCGGGCCGATTCGCAGTAGGTGAAGTATTTCGCGTTGTTCACATGCCCGAAGGAGTCCAAGTCCCCCCAGCGGACCTGGAGGCGCTCGACGTACGGGCTCGCGGGGCTCACTTCGCCTCCTCCAGGATGCGGATGGGCAGGATGATCGTCGGCAAGCCGGCGAACTGGAGGCGGCGTTGCAGCGCGTAGCCGGTCTCGTTGTGCAGGAACTTGTGGTACCAGCGCTCCTCGCGGAAGACCAGCTTGCCGCCGAAGAACACCGCGCGCTTGAACTCCTGCGCCACCTCCCGGCAGAGCGCCTCCAGCGTGCCCACCGCTTCGGTGCCCGTGGCCATCCGCCAAGCGGCGCGCAGGCCATGGTTGTGGCACCACTGGACATACTGCTCGAGACTGCTCCGCGTCTCCTCTTCGAGCTCGGCGACCGCTTCCGCGCCCTTGAAGTTCCCCGAATCCACCACCGCCACCGAGACGAAGATGAAGTTCTTGAAGTGCCGCGGGAAGATCTGATTGATCGACAGCAGCTCATGCAGGCCAAACCCGGAGTAGCCGGAGACCGTGATCACCGCCGTCGGCTCCCTGGGATCGACCGGCGGCGGCTCCTCGTGCCGGTTGGACGGCGGCAGCGAGGTCAGCTCTTCGTCCAGCCGGCCGAGGGCGCGGCGCGTCCGCCGGTAGTGGCGGCGGATGAGGAAGCAGAGAGTGATCGTCGCTCCGGTGCAGACGAGCGTGATCCATCCACCTTGCAGGAACTTTTCATAGATGGTCACGCAGAGAATCGATCCGCACAAGACCAGGCCGATGCCATGGATCGCGAGCTTGCGCCGCCACTGCGGCTCCTTGTGCCGGTCCTGGATCCAGTGCCGGACCATCCCCAGCTCGGTCAACGAGAAGGTGAGGAAGACGTTGATCGAATACATCACGAGCAGCGTCGCGATGTCGCCCCGCGTGTAGAGCAGTGTCGCCATGGCGGCGAAGCCCATGAGGAAGACACCGTTCTGGGTCACCAGCCGGTTGGAGAGCTGGGCGAAGCGGTGCGGCATCCAGGAGTCCACCGCCATGTTGGAGAGGATGCGGGGGCCGTCCAGGAAGCCGGTCTGCGCCGCCACGAAGAGCAGCGCCGCCTCGGCCACCAGGGAAGCGACCACGAACGACGGACCGATGTGCAGGCCGCCGATCGACCAGCCGCTGAAGAGCCGCTCCAGGAGGACGGCGTTGAGCGTCTTGTCTCCGTCGGGGTGGACGTCCACCAGCATGTAGGCGAAGAGGATGCCGCCGGCGGTGAAGGCGAGCGAGGCCGCCATCAGCAGCATCGTCTTCTTTCCCGTCTTCACCCGTGGCTCGCGCAGCATCGTGACGCCGTTCGACACCGCCTCGATCCCGGTGTACGTGCCGCCGCCCATCGAGTAGGCGCGCAGGAGCAGGAACGCGATGGGCGCGAACCCCAGCGCCTTGACGGAGCCGTGGAAGTCCAGCGAAGCCTGGTGGAAGATGGTGGGCAACTGGGTGAAATGGCTGCCGATCGCCCAGAAGATCAGGATCACATGGGTGAGGATGAAGAAGAGGAAGATGGGAGCCAGGATGGTCACCGACTCGCGCACCCCGCGCAGGTTGAGCACGATCAGGAGCAGGAGGACGACGATCTCCGCCGTGAGCTTGAAAGGCACCAGATGGACCGGCAGGAACGACCAGAGGGCATCGCACCCCGAGGCCACCGAGGTCGAGATGGTGAGCACGTAGTCCACCAGCAGGGCACACCCCGAGACCACGCCGGCCTTGTTGCCCAGGAGCTTGGTGGCCACCAGGTAGCCGCCGCCGCCGCCCGGGAAGTGCTGGATCACGTCCGAGTAGGCGATCGAGATGATCGAGATCGTCACCGCCGTCATCGCCACCAGGGCGATCGCGAGATGGCTGTGCGTGCCGAGCGTGCGGTACGCCTGGTCGGGGCCATAGGCGGACGAGGACAGACCGTCCGCGCCGAGGCCCACCCAGGCCAGGAACGCGATGAGCGAAACGTGGTGGAAGATCTCCGGGTCTTTGACGTCGCGCGGCCGTCCGAGCACCACATCGCGCCACCGCCCGCGGGAACGGTTGTCTGGACTGGTCATGGTTTGTGAGTTGTAAGAAGTTGTAAGAACCCCGCCCTCCGGTGGAAGCCGGAAGCCGAACAGAGTACCATGCTGCGAGACGTCCGAGAGGAGGGAGAGACATGCCACGACCGGGCCAGATGGTTGTCCTCGTTCTCCTGCTTTCGCTGGGTCTCCCGGAGACGCCACCGGTCTCCGCCGCGGCGATCCATCTGCACAAGCCGGCCTGGCAGTGGACGCTTGATGAGCGCCTCGCCGCACGCTTCGATCCGGCGGCCCAGGCGGCCCGCGAAGCCGCGCACCGCGACGTCATCGCCCACCTGCAACTGGGCGGCCCCGCCGACGTCGTGGACGGCAACGAATCCCCCGAGCTCTACCTGCCGACCGAGCTGTTCAACCAGCTCCTCAACGTCGCCTTCCTCGACGTCGACTTCCTCGGCCCGGAGCGCAAACACCGCATCGAAACGAGAGCCGCCGCCCTCGGCTTCAAGAGCGACCTCTGGCCGCGCCTCGAAGCGGCCGTCTCCCCCTATCTGAAGCTCCGCAGTACGCCCTACCGTCTGTTCGGAGGCGAGACCGCGCTGGGCGGCAAGGGCCTCTTCGGCCAGCCCTCGCGCGAGCTCGCCGTCTGCCACCTCCAGGCGGAAGCGCTCGCCGCCGCCAAGGCCGAATTCGGCGAGCGGGCCTTCCTCCGCCTCCTCTACGAAGCCGTGGCTCCGACCACGCGCCTGAGCTACACCGTCAACTCGCTCAGCCGCGCCCAGGCCCGCTTCATCGAAGAAGGCTGCCCCGCGCCGCGGGCGAGTTGACCGGCTCGTCAAAGCCGGCCACCGGAGGCGTAAACCCAAGGTAGCAGAGAAGCTCGCCCCTTCCGGGTGGGCGGAAGGAGTCGGAGCACGGCGCCGACTTGATGCTCCCTCATCTCGCCCCTTGTGGGCGCAGGCACGTAGCCTCGGGCTTCAGCCCGAGGTGGGAACGGCTATGCCGCCCCGAATCCCAGGGATAAATCCCTGGGCTACGTGCCATAGTCCCTCCGGGACAAGGTTCAAGAGGCCCGAAGCGTCCGGGAATTTCCCCACCCCATCAAACCATTCTCCTTGTCTTCCGTATACGGAAGCAGCGATCCCTTCCGGTTCGCGTCAAGGAGACATGCCATGCCGTCAGCTCGCTCGCAGTTCAGCCCGGTCACGCAGGCACGCCTGCTTTTGCGCTTTCTTCTCGTCGTTTCGGTCCTGTCCGCCGTGCCGGCCTCCGCGGCGCCGAATCTCTGGACGCCGTTCGGCCCAACCGGCGGACGGGTGAACGATATCGTCATCGATCCGGCGCACCCCGAGATGATGTGGATCGCCTCGGCCGGAATGGTCTACGCGAGCGTCGACGGCGGCACGTCATGGAACCAGACGAACAGCGGCCTGGAAGGCCAGGGAATCAGCTTCCTGGCGCTCGACCCCGCACAGCCGGGCGTCCTCTATGCCGCCAACAGCCTGCCGGCGCCCACCAACGTCGATCCGGCGATCTTCCGCACCCTGAACGCCGGTGCGCACTGGACCCGGGTCGCGACCCTGCCGGGCCAGAACATCTTTTCCCTGGCAGTGGCTCCCGGCGCTCCGGGCGCTCCCGGCGTGGTCTTCGCCGGCACTCCGGAAGAGATCGTGCGCAGCCTCGACGGCGGCGCCACGTTCCAGGTGGTGCTGTCCCGCACCTCGGTGGTGATCTTCCGCGGCATCGAGCCCGATCCGCAGCATCCGGGAACGGTGTACGCCGTCTCCACCTACCGCCGCAGCAAGAGCGTCGACTTTGGCACCACATGGGTGGACCTCGACGAGAGCCCGGGGCATCCGCCGCCCTTCATCAGCGGCCTGGCGGTGGCGCCGAGCGATCCCCAGACGCTGGTGGAAGCCGGCGGGATCGCCGGCGGGATGACCTGGCGCTCGCGCAACGGCGGCGCCACCTGGGATGGCCCCTTCGCGTCGTCCGTCGAAGTGCTGACGATCGATCCGGTCGACCCGTTCACGGTCTACGGCGGCAGCGCGGTCGGCCTCTTCGTGAGCCGCGACGGCGGCGTCAACTGGGTCCCCGTCACGGCGGGCCTGCCCCCGCTCTCCGTCGGCCAGTCGGCCTACTACGGAGTGAACGCCTTCGCGACGGTGCCGGGACGAGCGGGCTTCGTGATCGCCGCCACCGGCCGCGGTCTGTTCGAAAGCGACGACGCCGGCGCGCACTGGCACGGTCTGGCGATGCGCGGCGTGTTCACCAACCAGATCGAGGACTTCCGCATCGATCCGTTCAACCCGGCCCACTGGACGCTGAACAGCCAGGGCACCCGGCTGGTCAGCCACGACGGCGGCTTCACCTTCTCCCTGTTGCCGGCCACCTTCAACCTGCAGCGGATCGACGCGGTGGAGTTCGATCCGTTCGTGCGCAACCGCATGTGGCTGACGGTGCGCACCGCGAGCACCGGCAAGCAGCTTTACCGGAGCAACGACGGCGGCGCCACCTGGACCCGCGTCACCGGTACCATTCCGGACGGTCCGCAGCTCCTGGTGCCGGCACAAGGCGTGCTCCTGCTCGCGGGGTCCGGCATCTCCCGCAGCACCGACGGCGGCCACACCTGGAAGAAGGTACAGTCGGGAGCGATCGGCAATCCGGACAGCGACAACGCCATCTTCCTTCACTTCTCCCGCCTGGTCCGCGATCCGCGCACCCAGCGCACCGCGTACGCCCTGGGGGATGCATCCAAGCCGCACGGTGCCAGCTTCTTCGTGATCTACCGCAGCGACGACGCCGGCGCCACCTGGCGGCTCTGGAACACCGGCGGCCAGTCGATCGTGTTCAATCCCGCCAAGCCGAAGACGATCGACATCACCCAGAACCGGACGCTCCTCGTCACCTCGAACAACGGCGTGAGCTTCCAGACGGTGGGTGATCTCGGCCTCACGGGCTATCCCTGGGTGCTCGACCTGATCTTCGACCTCCGGAACCCGGCGACGCTCTACGCCGCCACCTACGCCGACGGCGTCAAGCAGAGCCGCGACGGCGGCGTGACCTGGGAGATCGCGGCGCCCGGCCTGCCGAGCAACAGCCCGGTGTACCAGGTCGTGCAGGACACCGCGCGCCGCCAGCGTTTCTACGCCACGCCGCAGATCGGCGAGCTCTGGCGGGCGGACTTCACGCCGTAGGGAAAATCAAAAGGAGGGCCGTCGGCGGATAGAGTACTCCGTGTGACCCCGATCTCCCTCCTCGTCCTTCTGGCGGCAGCGCTCCTCCACGCGGGCTGGAACCTGCTGGTCAAGCAGGCGGCCGACAAGCAGGCCTTCACCGGGTTGGCGCTGCTCGCGGGAGCGCTCCTGGCGACGCCGGTGCTCGTTCTCGGCTTTCCTTTTCCGGCGCGCCTGTGGCCGTACGCTCTCGCGAGCGCTTTCTGTGAAGCGCTGTACTTTGCCGCTCTGGCCACCGCCTACCGCCTGGCTGATTTTTCGCTCGCCTACCCCATCGCGCGTGGCACCGCGCCTCTGTTGCTCGCACTCTGGGCCGTCTGGTGGCTGGGCGAGCGTCCAAGCCTGGGAGGCATGATCGGCCTGAGCATTCTGGTCCTCGGTCTTCTGGTGGTGGGTGCGGCGGGGCGCCCTCACCCTCCGCCGGAAGAGGGGAGACAAGCAGCCAAAGAAGGAAGCCGGTGGGCCGGAATCGCAGCGGCGCTGGCGGTGGCGATGATCGTCTCCGTGTACTCCGTGATCGACGGGGCCGCCGTGCGATTCGCCGCGCCGGCTCCGTACACCGCGCTCGTCCTCGCGTTGGCGGCGCCCCTGATCATGCCGGTCGTCCTCTTCCGCTCCAGCCTCCAGACCCTGCGCACCACCTGGCGTCTCCACTGGCCGCGCATCCTCCTCGTCGGCGCGCTGATGCAGATCTCCTACGGGCTCGTCCTCTTCGCCTACTCCCGCTCCCCGGTGAGCTACGCCGGAGCGATCCGCGAGGTCAGCATCATCTTCGCGGCCCTCGCCGGCTGGCGCTGGCTCCACGAGCCGCTGGGACGGCAGCGTCTCGCCGGAGCGGTGCTGATCTGTGGGGGGATTCTGTTGATTGCGGTTGCGGGGTAGGTTTCGCGGCGGCTCCCCGCCAAAGGGGATAGAATCCAACCCGAAAGGAACCACCATGCGCTTCTTCAACTTCGAGATCGTGATCGAGAAAGAGCCCGAGGACCCGGGCTACTACGCATACAGCCCGACGCTGCCGGGCTGTTTCGGGAACGGCCAAACCATTGAAGAGGCCAAGCTGAGCATCCGGACTGCGATCCAGCAGCACATCGAGGTTCTGATCGCGCACGGCGACCCGATCCCCCAGAACGAGCATCTGGTCCATGTCGAAGAGCTGACCGTCGGGGTCCGGGATGAGCCGGATGCCCCAGGTGACCGCTCGCGAGCTCCTGGGGTTCCTGAGGGCTCAAGGATTTGAGGACGATCGCCAGAGTGGGAGCCATTTGACTCTCCGGCATCCCATCCTCAAGACGACTGTTACCGTTCCAGTGCACGGAGCTGTCGACGTTGGCCGCGGGCTTGCCATAAAAATTCTTCGCGATGCGGGTTTTTCGGTCGACGACTACCTTCGTCTCCGTTGAGTGGCCGCACAGACGGCAATAGCGCTCAACTTCGAAGAGCGGCGAGAATCTCGGCCGTCGAAGCGGCGGTCGCCGCTTGGCGGAGGACAGACCGGAGAGCCAGCCGATCGCCGGAGCCGTGATCGCTCCCGGGCAACGGGTCGAGGCCGGAGCCTCAGGCTGTGTGGTTCGCCCTCAGATCAAAGGTCCAGCAGGGCTTCAGGAGCAGTCTTCCGAACCGTTTCGAGGACGAGGCGTGCCCTCTCCACCGCGCTCTTGGCGTCGTCGGGGAGCACGTGATCACGCCCTCCATAGTCGCCGGTATACCGAAGGCTGGCAAGCCAGGAGAAAGCTCTCCCCGCTTCAACAGGCCAGAGACCCGGCTTGACGAGATCGCGATGGACGGCCTGTTCCACGGCCGTATGCTTTGTAAAACTCTGTTGCTGGAAGGCGAACAGCGCCGAGACCGCGTAGAACGCCGCGTAGTAGGCCCGCGAAGCTGAGGCGTCCGGATCTGCCTCCACCAGGGCTTCCGACGTCCGAAGCGCCTGAACCGCACGGAGCCAGTAGTCGGAGACCTCGGGCGTCACAGAAAGACGCCTTCCCGCCGCGCGTTGCGGTATACACCCCACTCCCCCGCTTCGAAGGTCTCCGCGGAGATCGGTGTGGCATGGATGGGAGCGTCGATCTCGAGTTGGACCGGGTAGAGCGCTTCCACGATTGTGTCCAGATCCCGGCTGAGCCGGACAGGCCCATCCAGCAAGACCATGAGATCCACGTCGCTACCCGCCTGGGCCTCGTTCCGAGCCTCGGAGCCATAGAGGAGGACTCCCCGGAGGCGCTCATGAAAAACAGCGCCCAGCCGGCTACGGATCTCTTGTCGAACCCCCTCAGTCAGCATGGCGTCCTCCCTTCCCAACGGAGAACAGCATACAAGGAGGTGGCGCTCGCCGGTGCGACGGTCATGCCGCTCCGCACGACTGTCACAGCCTTCCGCACGACCGTCACTGCCGCACGCACGACCGTCACTGCCGCACGCACGACACTCACTCCGCACGTACGACACTCACCGTCGCACGCCCGACCGTCACTGTCGTACGTACGACCGTCACTGTCGCACGTACGACCGTCACTGTCGCACGCACGACCGTCACTGTCGTACGCACGACTGTCACTGCCGCACGTACGACCGTCACTGTCGCACGCACGACTGTCACTGCCGCGCGCGCGGCCCTCACCGTCGTCCGCTCTGCTGTCAGAGCCGTGCGCTCGACGGTCACAGTCGCCCGCACGGCCATCGCGGTCGTGCGCACGACCGCCACGCCACTGCGTGCGACCGTGACGCCACCCTGCACGACCGCCACGTCCGGCATGCCGCGAATCGTCGTAAATCCTTGCCGCAACGCGGCTCCCGACCCACCCCCGCAACACTACGCGGGGGGGCGGCACCCCGATGCCCCGGGCGTCGGCGCCGAGGACATCTACCGCATCTACTTCCATGGTCCGGCCTATCAGGTGATGGAGAGCGCCTGGCGGTCGGGCGACGGCGTCGCCGGACGGATGGCGGACGCGCTGCCGCCTGACCACCAGCCGCAGGACAGGCCGACGCTGATGGAGCCGCGGCTCATCGAGCTATGCTTCCAGACCGCGGGCGTCGGCGAGCTGGGGACTCATGGCAAGATGGCCCTGCCGCTGCACGTCGACCGGGTCAGCCGGCTGCGCCCGGGGAACGGCGGACGGCTCACCGCGGTCGCCCGGACCCGGGAGGACGACGGCGCGGTGGACGCCGACGTGGTCGACGACGAGGGCAACCTCTATGTGACTCTCACCGGCTACCGCACCGTCGAGCTGCCCGGAGGGATCGATCCCGAACGGCTGGCGCCCCTGCAAGCCGCGATGGGAGCCTTGTGAGCATACAAGGGCTCTTGGAGCCCGGAAGGATGGTGGACGTGAAAGACGGCGCGCCGGTGCCGGTGGGATCACGCCGGCTGGAGGTGCCGGTCCTGGTGGACGGCAAGGGCGCCGCCTGGGCTCCCGGAGCCCTCGACGTCACCCTGCGCCTGCACGGCAGGACGGTGGTGGTGGAGTCGCCGCCGCCGGGCCTGTCGGCGGAGCGGCAGCGCGCCGTGCTGGCCACCGCGGCCGGGCTCGGCCATGCCCGCGGCGTGGCCGGCGCGGTGACGGTGTCGTTCGTGGCCGAGCCGGGGAGCGGCGACATCCGCTTCCTGGAGACCGCGCCGCGCCTCCCCGAAGCCTACGCCGCGGTCGAGGCGCTCACCGGTCTCGACCTCGCCGCCCTGCACACCCATCTGACGCGCGGCGGCAGCCTCGACGGCGAGCCGCCGGAAGCGCGCGGCCACGCGTTCCAGGTCTGCCTGGCAGCCCGCGATCCCGAGGCCGGCTTCACCCCCAGCCCCGGCGCCGTCGAGACCCTCCGCCTGCCGGCCGGCGCCGGCCTGCGCGCCGACCCGACGCTCGACGAAGGGGACTCCCTGCCCGCCGAGGGCGATCCGGCCATCGTCCGCCTCACCGCCTGGGGGCGCAGCCGCAACGAAGCGCTCCTCCGCCTCCACCGCGGCCTCGCGCGCACCGTCGCCGTGGTGCACGGCGGCGGCACCGACAAGGCGTTCCTCACCGAGGTCCTCGACCGTCTGGAGAGCGCGGGGCAAGCCGCGGATCCCGCCTGGATCGAGCGCCTGGTGGCGAGCGGCGCCTACCTGCCGCGCCGCGGCGCCGACGCCGCCCTGCTGGCGGCAGCGGTGACCGCCTACGACGCCGAGCTCGACGCCGCCAAGGAGCGCTTCTACACCTCCGCCGTCCGCGGCCGGCCCGACGTGCCGCGCGAGATCGGCCACGCGGTCGAGCTGTGGCACCGCGGCCACGCCTACCTCTTCCGCGTCTGCCGCCTCGGTCCGCGGCACTACCGGCTGGAGCTCGACGGGAAGACGATCGAAGCGCGCGTCGAGCCGCCGGCCCGCACCGGCCGGCGCCTCACCTGCGGCGGCCGGAGCTGGCACACCTCGGTGTCGGCCCAGGGCCGCGACCTGCTGGTGGAGATCGACGGCATCCCGCACCGCGTCTCACGCGACGCCGGCAGCGTGGTGCGCTCGCCGGCGCCGGCCGTGGTGGTCTCGCTCGCCGTGCGGGAAGGCGAAGCCGTCGAGGCCGGCGAGCCGCTCGCCGTGCTGGAAGCGATGAAGGTCGAAACCTCCGTCCTCGCGCCCGCCGCCGGCCGCGTGCGCAAGCTCCTGGTGCGCCGCAACGCCCAGGTCGGCACCGGCGCGCCGCTGCTGATCCTGGAGCCGCTCGCTCCCGCCGATCCCACCGCCGGCGAGCGCGTCCGCTTCGCCAGCCTGGCCGCCAAACCGGGCGGCGATCCGCTCGAAGAGGTCCGCCGCCTGATCCTCGGCTACGACGTCGAGCCGCGCGCCGTGCAGCGCCTGCTCGCCGAGCCCGCAAAAGCATCCGGCCAGGACGACGGACACAGCACCAGCCGCAAGGAGGACGACATCCTCCGCACCTTCGTCCACTTCGGCTCGCTCTTCCATCGCCGGCCCGACGAAGGGGCCGACGAGGCCGAGACGGACGGCCGCCACACCGCCGAGGACTACCTCTTCACCTATCTGCGCGATTTTGGAGCGGGAGCGAGCGCCGAGGGGCTCCCCCCAGCCTTTCTCAGCAAGCTGCAACGCGCCCTCGGCCACTACGGCGTGCTCAGCCTCGACCGTTCCGCCGAGCTCGCGGAGAGCCTCTTCCGCCTCGCCGTCTCCCACCAGCGCGCGGCGCAGCAGGTCCCCCCCATCCTCGCGCTGCTGGAGCGCCGTCTGGACAACCCCGATCCCACCAGCAGCCAGGACCTGCGGGAGATCCTCGACCGCCTGATCCTGGAAGCCCAGGGTCGCGAGCCCGCCGTCTACGATCTCGCCCGCGAGCTGCGCTTCCGCTGTTTCGATCAGCCCATTCTGCAAGCCGCCCGCGAGCGCCTCCTCGCCGCCGCCGAAGCCGATCTGGCCGCGCTGGACAAAAGCCCCGCACCCGAAGAGCGCGAAACCCGCATCCGCGCCCTCGTCGACTGCACCCAGCCGCTCCATGAGATCCTCTCGCGGCGCTACACCGATGCCTCGCCGGTGCTGCGGCAAGCCATCCTGGAGGTCATGCTGCGGCGCTACTACCGTATCCGCGACCTCGGCGTGGTCACCGGCCGCGAGGTCTCCGGATTGGGCGAGCCGCTGCATTTCGCCACCACCACCTATGAGTTTCGCGGCACGCGCGTCGACGTCCTCGCCACTCACGTCGAGCCGTCCGATCTGCCGCGCGCCATCGCCGCCGTGCGCCGGCTCGCTCAGGAGACCGAAGAGATCCCGGAGACCGCTGGGACAAAGCGGGAAGTCGTCGCCGACGTCTACTCCTGGAGCCCCGAGCCCGCCGAAGACGACGACGCCACCGCCCTCCGCCTCTCCGCGCTCGTCGAAGCGGCCGGCCTCCCCGCTCCCGTGAGCCGCATCGCCTTCGCGCTCAACGGACCGGAGGGCGGCCGTCACTTCACCTTCCGCCGCAGCCCACCGGTCAGCGGCGAAGGGGCGCTCGCCGCCGGCTTCGTCGAGGAGCGCCTGAGCCGCGGCATCCATCCCATGCTCGCCTTGCGCCTGCAGCTCTGGCGCCTCGCCAACTTCCGGCTGGAGAGGCTGCCGGCGCCCAAGGGCGTCCACCTCTTCCACGGCGTCGCGCTCGAAAACCCGCGCGACGAACGCCTCTTCGCCCTCGCCGAGGTCCGCGACTTCTCCCCCTCCCGCGACGCCGCCGGCCGCGTCACCGCGCTGCCGCAGCTCGAGCACACCCTCATGGAGGCGCTCGCCGGCATGCGCAGCTTCCAGTCGCGCCGGCCCGCCGGCAAGCGCCTGCACTGGAACCGCGTCCTCCTCGCCATCTGGCCGCCCGTCGAGCTCCATCCCGACGAGCTGAAAAGCCTCGTCCGCCGGCTGGCGCCGCTGTCGGAAGGGCTCGGCCTCGAAAAAGTCGCCTTCCGCTGCCGCATCCCCGACCGCGAGAGCGGCGAGCTGCGCGACATGGTGATGGAGATCATCAATCCCGACGAAGGCTTCACCATGCGCTTCCGCCGGCCGGCCGAGACGCCGCTCAAACCGCTCCGCGAATACGCGCGCAAAGTCATCGAGCTGCGCCGCCGCGGCCTCGTCTACCCCTACGAGATCGTGCGCAGCCTCACGCCGCGCCGGGGCGAGACCCAGGCCGAGCTGCCGCCGGGCGACTTCAGCGAGCACGACCTCGACGCCGACGGCCATCTCGCCCCGGTGGAACGCCCCAACGGCGGCAACACCGCCAACATCGTCGCCGGCGTGATCCGCAACTTCACCGCCCGCTATCCGGAAGGGATGACCCGCGTCATCCTGCTCGGCGATCCGAGCCGCGGCATGGGCGCCCTCGCCGAGCCCGAATGCCGGCGCATCATCGCCGGGCTCGACCTCGCCGAGCAGATGGGCGTGCCGCTCGAATGGTTCGCCGTGTCCGCCGGCGCCAAGATCTCGATGGACAGCGGCACCGAGAACATGGACTGGATCGCGCTCGTCCTGCGCCGTCTGATCCATTTCACCCAGTCCGGCGGCGAGGTGAACATCGTGGTGCCGGGGATCAACGTCGGCGCCCAGCCCTACTGGAACGCCGAAGCGACCATGCTGATGCACACCCGCGGCATCGTGATCATGACGCCCGAAGGAGCCATGGTGCTGACCGGCAAACAGGCGCTCGATTATTCCGGAGGCGTTTCGGCGGAAGACAATCAGGGCATCGGCGGCTACGAACGGATCATGGGACCGAACGGCCAGGCGCAATATTTCGCCAAGGATCTCGGCGAAGCCTGCCGCCTGTTGATGCGCCACTACGAGCACACCTACACCGCCCCCGGCGAACGCTTCCCACGTCCGGCGCCCACCGCCGACACGCGCGACCGCGACATCCGCCCGTTCCCGCACGGCGGCGATTTCTTCCAGACCGTGGGAGAGGTCTTCTCCGACGCCACCAACCCAGGCAGAAAGAAACCGTTCGAAATCCGCCGCGTGATGAGCGCCGTGATCGATCAGGATCACACCCCGCTCGAACGCTGGTACGGCCTGCGCGACGCCGAAATCGCCGTCGTCTGGGACGCGCACCTGGGAGGCCATCCCATCTGCCTCCTCGGCTTCGAATCAAAACCTCTGCCGCGCCTCGGCTTCGTCCCGGTCTACGGTCCCGATCACTGGACCGGAGGCACCCTCTTCCCGCTCGCCTCGAAAAAAGTCGCGAGGGCGATCAACGCCGCGAGCCACAACCGCCCCCTCGTCGTGCTCGCCAACCTCTCGGGATTCGACGGCTCTCCCGAATCGATGCGCCAATGGCAGCTCGAATACGGAGCCGAGATCGGCCGCGCCGTGGTCAATTTCGCCGGCCCGATCGTTTTCTGCGTCATCTCCAGATACCACGGCGGAGCGTTCGTGGTCTTCTCCGCGGCCCTCCACGACAACATGGAAGTCGCCGCCCTCGAAGGCACCCACGCCTCGGTGATCGGAGGAGCCCCCGCCGCCGCCGTCATCTTCGCCCGAGAGGTCGACCAGCGCACCCGCAAAGACGAGCGCATCGTCGACCTCGAACAACAGATCGCCGATCCAAACACCCCAGACAAAGGCACCCTGCGCGCCCAGCTCGAAGACCTCCTCGACGCCGTGCGCTCCGAAAAGCTGGGAGAGGTCGCAGAAGAGTTCGATCACATCCACAGCGTCGAAAGAGCCCAACGCGTCGGCTCGATCCACCACATCCTGCCACCGGAACGGCTGCGGCCCTATCTGATCGAAGCGGTGGAACGGGGGATGGAAAAAGAGAGGACAAGGGTCATGCGGGTAGAGTAGTCGAACCCTCCATCCGCATAGGTCCTACCAGGACATGGCCATCTTGTTTTCGGTATCCCAGGTAGCCTCCGCCTGCTCAAGGGACACTCGTTCGGACTGAGGGTAGTGCGCCAGCAACTTCCGAACATCTAGCTGATCGATGATCAGCTCCCTCTTGAGCCAGTGCTCCAAGGAGTCGCCGCGCGCGTCACAGCCCACCTTGATCGAGGTCCCGTTCCCCGACAGAAAGATCGATCCGAACTGCACTGCCATCTCGTAGACGATCTTTCCGATCGGCACGTTCATCGAGATGTTCTGCTCGTCGAACCTGACCGGTGGGGGAGCCAGGTCGACTCCCGAGCTGATCGCTCTCCGTCCATTCGGCGGCGGCACATAGAGAGAATGCAGCCCCTCCGCCTGACCGAGAGCGCTGTTCGACTTGTCAGCCGTGAGGAAAAACGCACCCTTGTGGTAGCTGAGCTGGCGAAGGAATCCCTTGAACTGATCGCGGATCAGCGTATCGCCAAACGAATTCCTGGGCAGGAAACGGGTGCCCTGCGGCGCGGTCCGTTGGACGTCGCCGCGAAGCGCTCGCAGCTCGACGCGAGCATCGAGGATCGGATCGGTCTCGCCTGCGATCAGCAAGCTGACTCCTCGGATGTCCTTGGCCAGGTCGAGCTCGAGAATCTCCTGCAAGGCCCGGTATCCCATTCTCCCGCTGAGGCTCAGCTCCCCCTTCTCATCGCGGCCGTTGGCCGCCTGCTCGAGCTCGTGCATGACGGTGCTGGGCACCACCAAGAGAATCCAGTTGGGCGATGCATTGGAATGGCAGGTGAAGACCAGAGAGTCGAGGATCTGTTGCGTAATGACGCAGCCATACAGGATGTTGGTGTCCAGCCCAAGGACGATGTCGTCGAACTGCCCGAGCCGGCCAGCGACCTCGCGCCAGCGGTCCGACAGCAGGAAGCCCGTCCGAGCCATAGCCTCCGTCACCAACTCGCGCGGACTCTTTTTCTTTTCATCCTGGCGTGTTCCGTCAAGCGTGATGTCGAGGTCCTCGCCGCCGCGGCACACGAAGCCGCCGTCCGTGGAGGTGATCCGAAGCAGGCTTCGCCCTTGTGAAGCGCCGATCACGATCTGCCCCTGTGTCGCCAGCAGGTGATCGAGGAGAAGTTGATAGACCGGGAAGCTGACGAACTGACTGTCGCCGGTCGACCAGGGCTGTAGATCGACACCGGCGGAGGCGGCACGCCGAAGGTGGAACGACGAGCGGGCAAAGACCGCTTCGCCGGAGTGGAGCGGAGTGATGTCCGCCGCCTCCAAGCTGGTCCCGAAGCTCGTGCTGAGAATCCGGTAGACCTCGGCCGCTTTCGAGATGCAGTCACCTACCGAGACCAGGTCCAGCTCCTCGGCGCCCCGGTTGAACAACGACAGGCAACCCAAAACGTACTCCATCGTGCGCTTGGCGCCGACTGTTACGACAGGTGACTGACCCATGGTTTTCTCCTTAGTGCGCAGGTTGGAGCATGTCGACCTGAGGTTGAGGAATGACGATCTCGCCGAAAGGCCGATCGCGGAAAGAAATCCGTTGCCGGGCTGGGTCGACATCCAAGACTTCGACCATCAGAGGATCACCAACTCTCAGATCCTGATTGACGAAGCGGTCGCGGAGCATGGGAGTCATCTTGACCTGAGGAAGGATTCCGGTGATCTGTCTCTCCTCATGGCTGACCCTGATCAAGGCAAAGCCTCGGTCGGGGGCCATCTTGTCGACGCGGCCCTCAAACATCTGCCCCCTGCGGAATGGCCACGTCGGGTCGATTTTCCCTGACTCTCCCGAAAGTTTCTCGATGAAATGCAATCTCACCTCGCGCTTCGCCTGATTGATCTCGACGACCCGGGCCTTGACGTCGCTCCCGGTCATGACATCTCTCGGAAGCTGACTCTGAGGGATGAACCCTTGGATTCCGTAATTCATGTTCACCCAGGCACCGATCCCCTCTTTGACATTGACGACCTCGCCACGAAACACGTGCCCCAGAGGAAAGTCCTTTTCGAGCTTGGGCCACGGGTTGTCACCAAATGCCAACGAATACTTCTGCTGACCGTTGGCATCGACGACAAAGGCACCCTTGACCTCTCTCCCTGGTTGAAGAACTCTCGTGAGATCTCTTGGTCTCCGAGTCCAGGCGAAATCCTCAATGCTGAGGAAGCCCTTGCGACCGTCGCGGGCTTCGACCATGGCGAATGTCTCCATCACGGACAGGACTTTGGCGGGGATCTCTTCGATGCCGGCTCCGCGGAGCGGCATGAGCATCGCCTCGGCCGGAGGCTCCTTGCGTGCAGCGATGAGATGCCTCTCCAAGTCGCGGGCAAGCTGCAGGAGTCCCCTGCCTTCCTTATATTGAATCTGAGCGAACTGCCCGAGGTCGACTGGAACGTCATCCGTATTCATCGTCAGGATAAGAATCCTCTTGCCGATGACGTGAGCCAGTCCGACTTCATAGAGAACGTTTGGGTTCCGGCCCGTTAGGTCCGCGATGATCACTTCGGCTTCTTGAATGCCCTGCCACAATTTCTCGATGAGCATGCCGCCACCGTAGATTCCGTCGGCACGGACAGGGGTCATGCCAACTCCTTTGACTGTTTCCTCAATGACATCGCGATAGTGCTCGTCCCAGTCGAAGTCCTGCCCATCGCGCTTGTGGACACCCATAGGCATCATGACGAAGCAGTTTCCCTTTTGCGGCCAGAAATTTCTTATGAATGGCATGTGCGTTTTCCTCGTGCGATGGGGGCTGTCCCAGTGCACCCGCTGGCGCAACCCGTGTCCCTTGAGTCGGAGGCGAGGAGGTGCGAAGCCCGCTCTGAGGCGGGCCCAAAGAGCTGCCTCCGAAGGTATGTCAAGAGTCAAAGAGGTCAAAGAGCTCGAAGCGTGAAAAGGTGTGAAAAGCGTATGCCTGCGTGTGCTGCATGTCAAAGATTGGTAATCATGTTCGAAGTTTTCCAAGTTTCAGATTTGTAGGGTTCAGAGGCAGCTCTCTAGGCTCGCCGGTTCCTCCCTTCTCCGGTTTCTGCCGGCCGCTCAAAGCGATCCGGTCTAATCTAATAGACACAGGCTGTTCGATTTTGTTGAGGGAGCGCCAGGAAGAATCGCAACCGCGGTAGACTCCGGTTGCGTGAGCCACCTTCGCTACCTCCTCGCTGAAGCCACCGACGTCCCGGACGGCGACACCTGGCTCGCGCTGTCCGAGGCCGCCTTCCAGCAGACCCTCCACATCCCCCACCGCCGCGCCGACTGGCGTCTCGGCCGCTGGGCCGCCAAGAAAGCTCTGGCGGCCTGGCTCGGCCAGTCGGTCGCGCCCGAGCGCATCGCCATCCACCCTGCCCCCGACGGAGCCCCGGAAATGCTCCTCGACGGCGGCGCCGCCCCCGTCGCCCTCTCCTACAGCCACCGCGCCGGCCGCGCCCTCTGCATGCTCGCTCCGCTTGGAACCACCCTCGGCTGCGACCTGGAGCTGATCGAACCGCGGACCGACGCCTTCGTGGCGGACTATTTCACCGCCGCGGAGAGAGATCTCGTCACTCAAGCTTCGAGCACAGAACGTCCGCTCCTGGCCAACCTCCTCTGGAGCGCCAAAGAGAGCGCCCTCAAAGCCCTGCGCACCGGTCTGCGGATGGATACGCGGAGCGTGGAGGTGGATCTGGAAGACTGGCGTGTGGAAGGTTCGCAGCCATGGAAACCGCTGCGGGTACGGCTCGTGGAGACCGGCAAGATCTTTCAGGGCTGGTGGCGGCGGGAGGAGGACTCTCTGCTGACGCTATGCGCGAGCCCGGCACAGAGGGAGCCAGCGCTCCCAGCGAGAAACTTCCCCTTCATTGTGCCGCCGAGGTGTCCCCCGCGGGACCCTCGGCCCGTTTTTCTGATGGCATTCAACGAGACACCGCCATCGCCGCCTGCCCCAGGCTGATCCCTTCGTCGTTGGGCGGCACCTCGCGGTTCGTCCACAGCCGCAGAGCGGTCTTGGCAAGCTCTCGGGTGAGATTGCCCAGGAGCAGCTCGTTCTGGAAGACGCCTCCGGAGAGGACCACGGTCTCCAAGTCGTAGATCTCTGTCAAAGCGAGAACCGCCTCCGCGAGACCGCGGGCCAGGCCGCGGTGGAAGGCGCGAGCGATCGTTGCGCGGTCGTTGCCTCGACGGCGGGCGTCGATCAGCTCGGCGAGCGCCGGGCGGAAGTCGAGCTCGCGGTCGTCGACGGAGAAGCGGAAGGTGAGGGGATCGCTCTCCGGTGCGGTGCGGGCGAGGTGCTCCAGCCAGATGGCGGCCTGGCCTTCGAAGGTGACTTCGCGGGTGAAGCCGAGGAGCGCGGCGGCGGTGTCGAAGAGGCGGCCGATGGAAGTGGTCGGAAAGGTGCGGACGTTCTTGGCGATCAGCTCGCGCGCCTGGAGATAGCGAGGGGGGAACCCGAACGGCGATGCGGTGAGATCAGGCAGACCGTCGATCTGCGCCAGAAAGCCGGCGGCGGATTGCACCGGGTGCCGGGCCGCCGCATCTCCTCCGGGAAGCAAAGCTCCGCGCAGGTGGGCGACCCGTTCGAAGCCCTCGCGGATGTTGCCGGCGAAAAATTCACCGCCCCAGATCGACCCATCGTCGCCATAGCCGGTGCCGTCGCAGGCCACTCCCAGGACGCGCTCGTCAAACGCTCCGCGCTCGGCGAGGACACCCGCGATGTGGGCACGGTGGTGTTGCACCGCCCGTGTCTCGGCGGCCGGCAGGCCCAGCGCGTAGGTGGTCGAGGCGTATTGCGGATGCAGGTCGTGCATCACCAGCGTTTGCGCCCAATCGATCTCATACATCACAGTCAGGTCGCGCACTGTCTCCTGGAATGCCTGGAAGGCTTCATACTGCTGGAGATCGCCGATGTGCTGGCTGACGAAAGCCTCACCGCCGACCACGAGCGTCACGGTGTTCTTGAGGTCGGCGCCGACGGCCAGGACGGGACGGTTGAGCGGCAGCCGGGCCACGGCGCCGGGCGCCAATCCGCGGGCGCGGCGGAGCACGGCGGGACCAAAGCAGCCGGCGCGGACGACCGAATCGTCGACCCGGCGGGCGATCGGCCGTTCCCCCACGAGGAAGGCATCGGCGATGCCCGCGAGGCGCTCGAACGCCTCGTCGTCGCGGTAGGCGAGCGGCTCGTTCGAGCGGTTGGCGCTGGTCATCACCAGCACGTCCGGCGCGCCCGCGGCGAAGAGCAGGTGGTGCAGCGGCGTGTAGGGGAGCATGACGCCGAGGTCTGGATTGTCGGGAGCGATCCCGGATGGCAGATCCGCCCGGCAGGGAGCCAGCACGATCGGCCGCGCGATCCCCGTGAGCAGCTCTTCGGCCTCGGGAGTGAGATCGATCAGGCCGCGGGCCACACCAAGATCTTTGGCCATCACCGCGAACGGTTTCTCCTTACGGACCTTGCGCTCGCGGAGCGCGGCCACCGCGGCGCCGTTGCGGGCATCCGCGGCCAGGTGATAGCCGCCGAGCCCCTTGACCGCCACGATGTGCCCTTCGCGCAGCATCCGCGCCGCCTGCGGAATCGCCTCACCGCTCCCCCACCGGTCTTCGCCCATCTGCAGAAAGTATTCAGGTCCGCACGCCGGGCACGCCACCGGCTGGGCATGGAAACGGCGGTCGAGCGGATCGGCATATTCGCGCGCGCAGTCCGCGCACAGCGGCCAGGACTGCATCGTCGTCCGCGGCCGGTCGTACGGCAGACCGAGGACAATCGTGTAGCGCGGACCGCAGTCGGTACAGTTGATGTACGGATAGCCGGAGCGGCGGTCACCCGGATCGAACAGCTCCGCCCGGCACGCGTCACAAATTGGCAGATCCGCCGAGATGCGAACCGTGGGGCGTTCCTCGCCCGTGCTCTCCAGGATTTCGAAGCGCTCACAGCCCAGCGCGGGCACCGCGGTCATCTCGAAAGAAACAATGCGAGCCGCTGGAGGAGCCTCCGCCTGAAGAGCCCGCACAAAACCTTCGAGAGCCCCGTCCTTGATGTCCTTTGGGTCCCTTTCGTCCTTTATGTCCTTGCGCTCGGCATGAATCTCCACCCCCTCCGCCCCATTGCGCACCCACCCCACGATGCCATGCGCCTGCGCCAGACGAAACACGAACGGCCGAAACCCTACCCCCTGAACCACGCCCCGGATGCGCAGGAAGCGGGCGTCCGGCATCAAACGAGGCAGCTCCGCCCCTGCCAGCCGATCTGCTTGACGCGGCCGTCCTCCACCAGCACCGGCACCGAACGCTGGCCGCCGGTCAGCTCCAACATCCGCGCCAGCGCCGCGGGGTCGGCTTCGACGTCGTGCTCTGCAAAATCAATATCTTCCCAGAGGAGGTGCTCGCGGAGCTCGCCGGTCCAGGGGCAGCTCCGGGTGCCGAACAGCTCAGTTTTTGTCGCCATGCCGCAGCTCTCCCAGAACATCCAGCAGAACATGATAGATCGACGCCTGCACCTCCTGGATCCGCGGAATGTAGTCGCAGGACACCACCAGCGTGTGATCGGCCAGGCCGCGGCGGACAATCTCGCCGCCGTCGTAGCCGAGCAGTGCCACGGTGAGAAGGCCACGCTTGCGCGCCTCGCCCAGCGCGGCGATGACGTTGGCCGAGCCGCCGCTGGTAGAGATGCCGAGGGCAATGTCTGAAGCGGGGGCCGGCCGGGCCTGAGCGATGAGCTGACGCAGGAACATGGCCTCGGGACCAATATCGTTGGCGACAGCGCTCAGGTTTGCCGGCTCCAAGGCGAGCGAGATCGCCGGCACGGGTGGATAGCCTTTGAGCGGCACCGAGCAGTCGAGCGCAAAGTCGTTGGCATCGGTCGCCGAGCCGCCATTGCCGAAGACGAGAATCGTGCCACCGGCCCGTACGCGCTCCCGGATCGCCACGGCAGTGGCAACGATCCCCTCGGCCTGTCCGCTCGCGATGGTTTCGCGCAACGTCTCGTCATCGCGCGCCTTCATCTCGATCGACGCCGCCGCCTCGGCGATCACCGAGTGCGTGTCCTGCTTCTCCTGTCCGAGGAACGGATAGAGGAACGCGGAGGCGCCCACCTCATGGCCACGCTCGCGATGCTCGAAGAAGACGTGCACGGTCTCCCACAGCGTGTGGTAGAGGATCTCGATCAGCTCCTGATGGATGTACGGATCAGCGGACGGCGCGGCGACGGCGTAGTCGCCCTCGTGCCCTGGGAGCGAGAAGGTCATTGCACCCTTCCGCTGCGCACTCCGCAGGATCTCCTCCGCTTCCGCATCACCCTGCGGTGGCCCGAAGCCCATCACCATGTCGTCCGGCCGGACGAGCGTGTCGATCCACCCCCCGGGAGACAGCGAAAGGTCGAGAGCCGGCAGGGCGCGCTTGCCGACGATCACCGGATGGACGAGCTCGACGGACACATGCTGCGCATCCGTGGCAGACTGCCCACGCCCAAAAGCCAGCAATCGGCCGCCGCGCAGGAAGCGCTCGGCCATCGCCTGGCACGCCGTCGCCAGCCGCCTGCTCTCCCGCGGGAAGAAGTCCGCCGAGACGCGGTTGCGTTCGAGGAGAAGCTCCTCGACGAGATGGACGAGGCGGGTGGTGTCTGGATCGTGTGGATCGTCGGGCAACGGCATCGGAGCAAACCCTCGACAGCCCGACTGTATTCGCCCAACTCAAAGCCTGTCAATGTCGCATCAGCGCCTGCTTCGCCTCCCACTTCGGGACATTCACCCCCTTTACGAGGAGCCACAGGCAAAGGGACAGCTCCCCGACGAAGGCAGGGGCCATGATCGCGGGGAACAAGATGTCCGTGAGCGCGGGAGCGACCAGCAGCGCAAAGCTATTGATCAGATAGCACACGCCGGCGATCTGCATCAGAATCCCCAGAGCTTTCGGCAGATAGCCCGACCTGAAGATCAGGTGCCCGAGGACGAGGCACGCGCAGCCAAAGAAGATGAGGCCGACGCCAAAGCCGTATCCGTGCATCTTGACCGAGAGATAAGCGAGAACCTGGAGCTGCTGGGGATCGAAAGCCTTCAGATAGTCCGCGCCTCCCAGGAGGAACAGAGGGATCAGCAGGCTCAGCTTGTTGACGCACAAAATAGCGGTCTGCACCAAGGTGAAGAACGCCGCCAGCAAGGCCAGGTTTTTCTGGACCGGTCGCAGCAGCACAAAGAAGATCATCGTCAGGGGGACATCGCACATGTGCATGATCAGATCGCCGGCAAGGCCCAGGCGCCACAGCGGCTGGGAGGCCATGATGTTGTGCGCCGTGGCCGCCGCGTCGCCGGAGACGATCAGCTTGTTCCTGACGAAGGCCTCCCCGAAAAGTCCGGCGGCGATGATGATCAGATAGAGAATACCGCCGACTCGTGCATACACCTGCGGCGACGTTTCAACCGGACGATCTGCCATGGTGGCCTCCCTTTCGAGTAGGGCATCAGAATGGTGAGCGGCAATCAGTGCCGATCAGGCGTCCGGGGCCGGACGCAGCTCCTTGAACAGAAGCCAAAAACCCATCGTCAGCTCGAAAATGAAGATCGGCCCCCCGTAGTAGGCGACGGTGACGACCTTCGCCAACTCGGGGAAGACAATGGAGGCGTACGTGCACGCCGCCAGCAGGAGGGACGAAAACACTCCCCAAGCGGCCAATGGCTTCGGGATGAAGTTGGACTTGAGCCACAGATAGGCAAACACCGTGCTGCGCAGCCCGGCGAGCACCAGACCCACGTGATAGGCGGCGCCGTGCGCGCTGATCGAGAGCCTTGCCAAGGCTTGCAGCCGATCGGCTTCAAAGACATGCAGGTAGTCGGCGCCACTCAACATTCGGAGGGCCTCCAGGTCACTCACCGTCGCGACCATGAGGATTGCCGTCTCGATCAGCCCCCAGCACGTCGCGAGCAGGGCAAGGTTCCGGTTGACCGGCTTCAGGACCACATACAGAGAGGTGATCAGCACCACGTCGAGGGCGAAGGTGGCCAGGTTGGCGGCGGTGCCCAGCCGAAAAAGCCGCTCGTGCGCCATGAGATTCGATGCGGATGCGACGGCCTCGGCGAACACCGCGGGCAGGATGGCGAGAAGGTACGCCCAGCCCACGACTCTTGCAGCCTTGCGTTGCGATTCGTCGATCGCGCGGACCATCATTCATTGCCTCCTGACGGGAGCGAGAGGAGCACCTGCCCATAGTACGCATCGCCCGCTGAAAGATTTCACGCGGCACTTGGATGACGAGAGCTAGTGTAGTGAGTCTGATGTTCGGTAACGTTTGATTCTTTGCCGCGGCGGCTCGCGAGCTTCGCCCTCAGGATGGCTCGCGGGAGTAAGGACACGACCCGTCGCTCACCAGGCTTGGTCTGCCGTCAACCAGTCCTGGTTCGCGTCACCAGTCCTGGTCCGCCACCCGCCAAGCCTGGCTTGTCGCCCACCAGTTCTGGTCGTTCGTTCGCCAGTCCCGGTTCGCGCTCCACCAAGCTTGGCCTGAAAGCCACCAGGCCTGGTCCGCCACCCGCCAGGCTTGGCCTGCCGTCCACCGGATCTGGTCGGACATTCACCAGCCCTGGTCCGCGCTCCACCAGGCTTGGTCTGTCGTCCACCGGGCCTGGTTCCTCGTCGACCAAGTTTGGTCCGGCGGAGGCCAAGCTTGGTCGACAGCGGACCAGACTTGGTGGATGACGCGCCAGGTAGGCTGGCCGGGAGCCGGAGCGGCGGTTCTGCCTCGCTACGGCATAACGTTACCGAATATCAGACTCACTACACTAGCAGATCCGCGGCAGCGGAACCCCCACCAGCATGTCCATCACCCTCGTGTCGCCGTAGGAGGCGACGCCGACGACGGTGCGCGCCGGCTCGGCGCGGACTTCTCCGATGAGCACCGCCTCTTCGCCTCCCGGCACGGCGTGCAGCGCCGCCAGGGCCGCGGTCGGCCAGGTCGGGCGCCCGCCGCGGGCGGAGTCTCCAGGTTGCATCAAGTCGCAGGATCCCAGCCGCCCGCCTTAGAATAGCGACATGTCGCGTCCTCGGACCAAAACTCGTTCACGCCGATCCCATACTCCTGAATCTGCGCTGGCTCATGCGAGCAGTCTTGTGAACCGGACGAATCTCCACTTTCTTTGGAAGCTCAGCGCACGTCTATCGCTTCACGACATGTACACCCCGGCCGAAGATCCTCTCTTCCTTCTTCCGCTTCTCAGCCCCGAAGACATTCGCCACCTCGGACAAGTCATTCTTGCCAGCAACGCTGCCCCAAAATACGAACCGATACCTTCACCGGAAATACTGAGATGTATCATTAACGACTGCAAGGACATGATAGACAATCCCCAGGCAGTCAAGCGCATGATGCGCTCTAATGAAACCGAAGGCGCCCATCTCGCGTTGCAGCTTTTCCTCTCAATGACCGCGAATACACAGTTTCCGGGACAAGATCCGCGACCAAAGGACAAGGCGGGGCGCTTAGTGGCCCTCCTCGAAACGCTCCCGCATCAACACTCCAATAAGTTGTCCGGAGAGCACGCGCGCGTCTTGTCCAAGATTGAATTATTTTTAGGTACGTCCATCACTCAGCTATCATTGTGCTTTTTTGCCGTAATGAACTGGCAGTCTCTCGCTTACATCCATTCGGCTAATGCGCTTAGGTCGTGCGTCGGCAGTCGGCTCGCGTTCGGTGATCCCCAGGATCATAAACTGAAAATCATGAACGCACTTTTTCAAAACGATCATTTGCTCGGGCCATCCCTTGCATTCACGCCGGAGAGGCTGACACGTACCCTAATAAAGCAGCCATCCTGGCAAGGGTTTGACCAGCAGTTTCGGATATTTCTTGGACTCTTCTCTGCCACTACGACAGAGCTTCGACAGAACACCTCTGAGCGTCCTGAGTTCCGACTCGGCTGGATAAGCAATCGGCTTAGCCCCCTAGAACGACATCCTATAGTTCGGTTGAGCAAAGAGGACGGAGCACACGAATTCATAGTGCCGAATGTCGCCCATTTCTTGAAGTCTTTCTCGGCAGCGATTGACTATGCTTTGCTGACCGAGTTCGGCAGCCCTTATAGTCAGTTGCGCGGCGCTCTGCTAGAACTTTATGTCCGTTGCCTCGTAGAGGATCGCCTGCCGCGCCTTATTGTGATCCCGGAGACTACTTATAACAAAGAAGAGCGGCGTGGACCGGATCTTACGCTTATAGACCGAGAGCTAGGACGTATAGTTTTGATTGAGGTGAAGGGCAGGAGAATTCTTCTAACTACTCGCCTCAATATGACAGAGGAGGGCCTTCGCGAGAATCTTGCCGACTCCCACGAAGCACTTCGAAAGCTGCCTCGAAAGCTTGCCGATCTCTACGCAGGGCTGCCCGAGTACCGAGCCTACCAGGAGGCAATCGATTCCACCCGTGGCTCGCCCCCTATCTTTGTAACCATCCTCAGTGAGGGTGTATACTCAATGGGTGAATTGGCGAGGGAAATGGGCACCAATCCTGGCGATCCTCTCTACAATTACCCCTTCCCCTACTGCGTAATTGCCCTCGATGTGTTCGAGCGAGGCGTTGAGATTGCAAACAGAACGAATGAGCCACTACCCTCGCTGCTTCAGACACACTGGGAGCGAAGCCTTCGCCGTGAGTACTACAACTCCGGCGCCGATTCATTCGATGGGCGCCACATTCCAGAATCCGAGACATTCGCTGGTAGTTTTGCTCCTTGGTCACGGAATAGAGATTAGGGAGCTTGCCCTAAGCAATGCAGGACCTCAAGCTGTTCGGGCCACAGGATTCGACGCGGTTTTAACAGATCCGCGGCAGCGGATCCCCCACCAACATGTCCACCACCCGCGTGCCACCGTAGGAGGCGACGCCGAGGACGGTTCTCGCCGGCTCTTCGCGGACTTCGCCGATGAGCACCGCCTCTTCGCCTCCCGGCACGGCGTGCAGCGCCGCCAGGGCCGCGCCGGCCAGCTCGGGCGCGACGACGGCGAGGAATTGCCCTTCATTCGCGATGTGCAGCGGATCGAGGCCGAGCAACTCGCAGGCGCCTCGCACGGTTTCGCGGGTGGGCACGTTCTCTTCCCAGAGAATGATGCCGAGGCCACAGTCGCGGGCCAGCTCGTTGAGCGAGGTCGCGACGCCTCCTCGGGTGGGATCGCGCATCCAGCGCAGGCCGGGGGCCGCGGCGGCGAGGACGCTTTCGACGAACGGCAGGACGGAGCGGGTGTCGGAACGGATCTCGGCTTCGAGGTCGATTTCGCCGCGGGCGAGGAGGATGGTGATGCCGTGATCGCCGATCGGCCCGGAGAGGATCACTTTGTCTCCGGGACGCACCGAGCGCGGGTCGCAGAGCACCCGCGGATCAATCCGTCCGATGCCGGCGGTCGTGATGTAGAGCCCATCCGCCTTGCCGTGCTCGACGACTTTGGTGTCGCCGCCGACCACCTGGACGCCGGCTCGCTGCGCGGCGTCGGCGAGGGCTCGCACCTCGGCTTCGAGCACGCTCGAAGGGATGCCGGCTTCGAGGATGAAGCTGACCACGAGGGCGAGCGGCCTGGCGCCGGAGACCGCGAGGTCGTTCACCGTGCCGTTGACCGCCAGATCGCCGATCGAGCCGCCGGGGAAGCGGAGCGGGCTCACCACGAAGCTGTCGGTGGTGAAGGCGAGGCGGGTGCCGTCGACGTCGAGAGTGGCGGCGTCGCCCAGCGGGCCGAGCAGCGGGCCGGCGAAGAGCGGCGCCAGCAGGCCCTCGACGAGCCGGCGGCTCGCTTTGCCGCCGGCGCCGTGGGCCATCTCGATCTGCGGGTCGCGGAACCGGACCGCTGTGGCCATCAGGCGAGAGCCGCCGCCGCTTCCGTCTTGCGGTGCACGTAGTTGTGGTAGGCCGCGCAGGCGCCTTCCGAGGAGACCATCAGCGCTCCCACCGGCAGCTCGGGGGTGCATTCCTTGCCGAAGAGCTTGCACTGGTGCGGTTTCAGGACGCCCTTGAGCACTTCGCCGCACTGCGCCGCCTTGGGATCGGTGACCCGGATGCCGGGCAGGGAGAACCGCTTTTCGGTGTCCCACTCCGCGTAGGCGTCGCGGATCTTGAGCGCCGACTGGGAGATGAAGCCGAGACCGCGCCATTCGAAATAGGGGCGCAGCTCGAAGACCTCGGCGAGCACCTTGAGCGCCGCCAGGTTGCCTTCCCACGGCACCACCCGCGCGTACTGGTTCTCCACCTCGGCGCGACCCGCGGCGAGCTGGCGCAGGATCATGAGGATGGATTGCAGGATGTCGAGCGGCTCGAAGCCGGAGACCACCACCGGTTTGCCATAGTCGCGGGCGATGAACTCGTAGGGCCGGCAGCCGATGACGGTCGAGACGTGGCCGGGGCCGACGAAGCCGTCGAGCCGCATGTCGGGCGAGTCGAGGATGGCGCGGATCGCCGGGATGATGGTGACGTGGTTGCTCATCACCGAGAAGTTGGTGATCTTTTGCGCCTTGGCCTGAAGGATGGTCAGAGCGGTCGACGGCGCGGTGGTCTCGAAGCCGATGGCGAAGAGCATGACGTGCTTTTCTGGATGCGCACGGGCGAGCTTCAAGGCGTCGAGCGGCGAGTAGACCATACGAATTTCGGCGCCACGCGCCTTGTGCTCCAGCGGACTGCCGTGGGTGCCCGGCACCCGCATGACGTCGCCGAACGCAGTGAAGATGACGCCGCCGCGCCCGGTGAGCGACAGGCCGTCGTCGGTGCGGCCCATCGGCAGCACGCAGACCGGACAGCCGGGACCGTGGATCAGCTCGACGTTCGGCGGCAGGACGTCGGCGAGGCCGAAGCGGTAGATGGCGTGGGTGTGGCCGCCGCAGACTTCCATGATGCGGTAGTGGCGGCTCGGATCGACCAGGCGCCGGATCTCGTCGGCCACCTGGCGGATGAGGTGCGGGTCGCGGAATTCGTCGACGTACTTCATGACGCCTTCGCTTCCGTGTCCCAGCCCAGCCCACCGAGATCAGGATCATAGCCTTCGATCTCCTCCATCGCCTGCTCGTCCTCGCCAAGCATGGCGAGCAGGCGCATCTGCTCCTGCGCTCCTTCTTCGCTGATCTTGCTCATCGCGAAACCGACGTGGATGAGCACCCAGTCGCCGCTCTGCAGGGGCTCGTCACTCAGCAGGTCGATGTTGACCTGGCGCCGCACGCCGCCGACCTCGACCGCCGCGAACTGCGGGCGCTCGGGCGGCAGCTCGACGATTTTTCCTGGAATGGCAAGGCACATCGAAAACCTCCTCGCTGGCTTCTACTCCATCTTACATCCCGCTGCTCCGAGGAACAAACACGACGTCCGGCGGCTTTGCACCCTTCATCTGGCGCAACGGCTGACTGTAGAAGTCAGAATACCAAAGGCCGTCGACGACAATACAAACGTGGCCAAAGGTACCTCCAACCCACACCAGGACTGACGCCGTGGGAAGACTGGCATAGACAGGGTTCGTCTCTACGCGATAGGCGACGTCACCCCGAGCGATCAGCTTTTTCATCACGCTGTCCCAGTCCTTCCCGTCTCCTCTTTCACTGCGGCCGGTTATCTTGGCGAAAAGCATGCTGACGGCGGAGGCACACCAGCCGGCCCAATTCCCCTCGATGATCCCTTTCCACTGAGGGCGGGCCTCCACCTTCTTGGGGTATTTTTTATAGACGAAATCTGCATAGCGGTAATTCTTTTGCTCCTGAAGCCTCTCGATCACTTCGATCGCAGCGCTCTTACCGACTTTGTTGATAGACCCTGCCGTGGCCGCCTTGCCCTGAGCCGGTTTCCGCGTGTCATCCTGCGATACCCTGGCGCCAGGATGAAGATTGGCGCTGACGTTGAGGTAGCTCAATGCCTTGGCCAGCTCGGCCCCCAGCCAATTATCTGAAAACTCTGATTCGATGTCCTGGATGACGTCCGTTCCATAGGAAGCTCGATAGCTGTCCATGAAGCGGCGGATCAGCGTATTGTTCCGGTTGAGCTTGGCAAGGCTGCTATAGACCTTGTCTTCATCCGTCCCTAACCCTATCCCGCCAAACATGGCATCCCAGACATCTCGGGCGATGGATTTCATGTCTGGACCTGGTTGCCGCTGGGTGACAGCCGAAGCCTGGGGCCCGCCAAGTGAAACGAACTCTCTTGACACCCACTGCCCGGGGGCAATGCAATACCAGCCGTCCACACTACCGTACGTCGTCACCGCGGCCCCTTTTGGAAGAGCACCGGTCTTCTCGTAATTGGCCCCGGGACCGTTGCGCACGTTGAGCGACGAAGCTGTGACCGATCCCTGTCCCCTGGGTGCGCCGAGCACGAAAGGATAGGCGGGCTTGGACTTCTTGTCCGATGCGGGTTGCGGCGTACCGGCGTCGACCGCGCCGTCCCGGCGAGCTCCGCCGGCACCGGAATGGCCAAAACCCTCAAAGAGTCGCATCATCTTCTTGAGCGTTCCGGCGTAGTCGGTGGCAGTTGCATACCCCGCATCGGCGATGGCTTGGGCGAATGCGTAGGGATCGTCGCTGTGCTCGAAGGCTTTCTTGTACCGTGAATTATTCCTGAGAAACTTTCCGTGATCGGTGAAAGAACCCTCGGCGGAAGAATATTTCCGGAACCAGTCCCTTACGACGTAGTCGTATTTCCCGTCAGCGCGCTTGGTAACCGAAATGACTTCGGGGAACTTCACATCCGGCCGGCTCAAAACTTCACGGGTCTTCAGCAGTTGTCTGGACTCCGGAGGATCGGACGCCTTTGCTTTGACGCCGAAGAACATGTTGCCGGGGGCGCTCTTGCCCCAGCCCGACTCGAGCGCAGCCTGACCGAGAGTCACGAGGGCCGGAACACCGGTTTCCTTCTCGCTCTTCTCTGCCAACTCGTGGTACTTGGCATAGAAAGCGGCCTTTGACTGACCCTCATTGACCTTGGGCGGGCCCGAGCCACCGGCGGCGTCTTGATCAGCCTTTTTTGATTCCTCCTCCGGTGGTGGCTCCTGCTTGCGATGCAGGACATGAGGGGGACTTGCTCCGCCCGGAGCGCCATCGTCCCCGCGGTCGATGGCGTCTTCAACACGACTCGCTGCGCGTTCGGTATCCGCCTGAGCGGAGGCCATCACGAGGCCAGAGGCTGGGGATTGACGAGGGGCATTGTTCGCCGTGCTTTGGACCACGTGGGTCAATTCATGGGCAAGGAGGCGCCGGCCTCCTGACGTAGACGGAGAAAAACGGCCCCTGTCAAAGGCAATGTCGTTGCCCACGGTCCAGGCGCTCGCCTGCACGGCTCGGGCGGACTCGGCGGCGCGGGCGTCGTCATGGATCCGCACCCGGCTGAAATCGTGTCCGAGCCGCGGCTCCATGTAGGCGCGGGTCCCGGCATCGAGAGGCTCGCCGGACGACTGCAAGACCGTGTTGACAATTGACGGAACAGCGGAATCGTTTCGAGATCCAGCTTCCAGGCTCCGGGTCTTCCGGTGGAGCAGCCAGCGGGACGGGACGGGTGGAGAGGAGGAGGAGTCCCCCGATGGCTTGGCGCGGGCGAACGATGGCTTGCTCATTTCCCAAACCCTCCCTCAGGTCCACCATTGCATGTGCTTGTCTCAGTTCGGTTGGACGCGGAGCCGACGAGGTCGAGGATCAGGGTGATCGCCTCCTCGACGGCTGCCGCGACCGGCTCGCTCAACCCCATCGCGTCCTCGATGCAAGCCGGCTCGCATCCCACCACCAGAATACGCCCTGGCGACCCGCCGAGGGTCCGCACCAGGCCGAAGACAGCACGCGGGTCCATTTCGTGGGCGTCGGCCATGTCCGCTCCGCCCCCGGAGCTTTCGTCCGCGTCCAGATCGGGCTCGATCAGATAGACCGTCCCCGGCTCGCCGCCGCGGAGTGTCGCGTCGACCAGGATCGTCGACTCGTACCCCTTGTCCACCAGCTCGTAGGCGAGGTGCACGCCGCGGATGCCGAAGTCGGCGACCTGCACGCCGTCCGGCAGCGCACGGCCGGCCAGCCGCTGCGCGACCTCGACACCGAAGCCGTCGTCGCCGAGGAAGATATTGCCGACACCGGCGATCAGGGTGTGTGGGCGGTCCGCAGCGATGTCCGGCGGACCTACATCCGGCTGATCTTCAGATAGCGGAGAAAGTCCGGGAGCCCCAGCGCCAGAATCACCGCTGCTGCCACTGCCAATGCGACCATCACCATCTTTTTCATATGCGCTCCCTTCGATGTCCCAGGAGACCAACGGCTCGATCTCGTCCGGGTAGAAATACAAGAAACGTCCATGCCAGGTCTGCATGTCGCTCGCCGGATCGTCTTCCAGGCTCACCGCCACATAGGTGGCCTCGTCGACGTCGCGGTAGATCCCTTGCACGCGGGCTGCCCGGCCGGCGAGGAAGAAATCCATCGAATCGGCTCGCCGGCTCGGCCGCAGGACGACCCGCGAGCCCAGCGCGACGCGGACGCCTCCGACCTCCAGCGAAGCCGCTTCGGGCTGCACCATGCCGGCCGGATTGAGGAACGATTCCCAGTCGGCGAGCTCCTTCTCCAGATCCGGTTTTTCCGGTGGGGCCGGAACGGGCCGCAGCGAACGCATCGCGCCGTGCAGCCGTTCGAACAGCTCGTCCGGAATGGTGTCGGAGCGCTCGATGATCTGCCGGGCACGCTCGTCGGTGCCCCGCGCCTCGCGTTTCTCGTCCTCGGTCAGCGTCATCACGCGCAAGGTCAGGATCTCGTCAATCTCGGTCGCGTCGCAGAAGTCCCCGGCGCTCTCCGGCGCCACCGCCGGATAGTCGTAGAGGATGATCGGTGAGGACAGAATGACATCGCGGACGGGCGCTTCGCCGATCAGGACCGGCCAGGTGTGCTGGTTGGAGCACATCGCCGCGGCGGCCGCCGCTTCCGGGGGCGGATCGAGCAGCGAGACGAAGGCGCCGCCGCGCACCGCGAGCAGCGTATGGGCTCCCACGAGAGAACGGCGGAGCGCTTTGTCGCGGTCGATGCCGCCGTCCCCGGCAAGATTTTCCGTCCTGACTCGGACTCTGATCAGTCGATCGCCCACCCACTCGGCCGAGCAGAGGAGGGCCGCGGAGAGCGGCCAGCGACGGCGCACGATACGGCCCACGTCCTGCACCGGCTCGATCTCTTCTCCACCCGGCACGTCGAAAGGGATCCGCTGCTCGCCGGCGAGGAGATCGGCCAGCCGGATCGCCGCCGCGTCGAGGCGGCGCTCGATCCCTTCCTCCCAGGTCACCAGCGTCCGATCGCCGACGTCGAGAGTCTCGACCGGCTCGAAACCTCCATCGATCGCCTTTTCGATGAGGCGGGCCTGCACCTGGAGACAGCACAGCCGGAGATCGATCTCCACGTTCTCCGCTGCGCCCGCGGGCTCGACGAGCACCTCGGTCTGCTGTGCCCACGGCTCGCTCGCTCCGCTCTCGCTGTAGGCGCGCGGCGCCACGACGCCGAACTGCCAGCGCACCCGGTTTTTCGCCGCCGAGGCGCGGTAGGGATAGAGCACATAGCCCTCGTAGAGCACCGCGTCGGCGACTTTCTGCGCCAGATCGAAGCGTTCCGCGTTCATGAGGGCTCCTCCCCCGCTTCGCGGATCAGCGCCTCGACCGCGTCGTCCCAGGTGGGCAGCGCTCTCCGGCCCTTGAAACGATGCAGCGCGTCGAAGCTCTCCCGCCGCAGGCGGATCCAGGCGCCGCCGGGAAAATACTGATCCATCAGCTCGCGCCAGATTTTCACCGGCAGGCGGAACGGCGCCTCTTTCTCCCAGGGCACCGGCTCGACGCTGAAGCCGGTCTGGCCACGGGTGAACACGGTGCCGTTGAACAGCAGGAGGAGCGGGATCTCGCCGTCGTCGAGCGCATGGAAGTATTTGGCTCCGGTGACCTCGAAGTCATAGGTGCAGGCGACCGGCAGATCGAACTCGAGACTGCCGGTGAAGCCGGGGAGCATCGTGGAGGCGTGCGTCCACAGGATGCTTTTCAGCGTCTCGCCCCAACGCCGGGGCTCGCCGAAAAGCTCCAGCAGGCGCTCCTCTTCGTGGCCTGTGTAGTGGCGATGGCGTGGCTCGATCTGGATCTGGCAGCGCAGCGCGAGGGCGTGGATGCGCTCGCCGGTCGACTCCGCGATCCCCAGCCGGAAGATCAGAGTCGGCACCGCGGCGTACGGCTCGGCGCGGGCTCCCAGCACGGTGAAGCTGAGATTCGTCATGCCGCGGAGGCTCGCGCGCGGAGAGCGCTGAAGAAGGCCGCGATCGCCTGCCACGCCTCCTCGCCGCCGTGAAAACCTTTCCAGCAGCGGCGCACGATGCCTACCAGCTCGTAGCAAGAGTCGATCGGAACGATGAGCGCCGCCGAAGGCTCCTCCGACGTGTCACGTTGCCAGACGAGGAGCGCTTCGACGTCCTGACTGAGCGCAGCGAGCCGGGGGTGCTCGCGGACCAGCTCCTCCCACGTTTCGAGCGGCAGCAGCGACTCGGTGGCTCCCGCCGGGCTGGGATAGAACACCACGGTGCGGCCGAGAGAGCTGTTGAAGAAGAAAAACGCGAGATTGACCGGCACCTGCAACCGGTCCCACTGCGCCGGAGAAAACACACTGGTGCCGAGATCGAAAACCTCTTCCGGCACCGCTTTGGCCTTCCCGCCGGCGGCTCCCGCCGAGGAGAAGAGGAGATAGCAGGGCCGGCAGGCACAGAGCAGATTGCGGCGCTCGATGTGCACGACATGCGAGTGCCGGTTGGGGAGAAGCTGGCCACAGAATTCGCAGCGCTCCTCGATCGGCGAGGCCGGCCGGGGCCCGAGAAAGCCCCGCAACTGGCGAATCACCTGAGCGCCGCGCGCGCTCTCCTGGTCGCTCTCGTCGCTCTCGTCGCTCTCAGCCATGCGCCGCGCTCTCGATCTCCCCCGGACAGCGGAGACCGATCTGGACGAGGCCCTCACCGTCCGCTCCCACCGCCGCCACGGCCGGCACCGCGGGATCGACGACCCCTTCGACCTCGATCCCGACCAGCTCCGGAGCGGCTTCCTCGATCGCTTTTTCGATCGCCAGCTTCATGGTCACCGTCGACGATTGGCAGCCGTGGCAGCTCCCCTCCAGGCGGAGGCGGATGACGCCATCAGCGATCCCGAGCACGGTGACGCCACCACCGTGCGAGGCGAGGAACGGCCGCACCTTGTCGAGCGCGCGGGCGATCCGCACCTCGGCGTCTTCCGGATGCAGGCCGTGGAGAAGCATAAGACTGGCGACGAGATCGTCGGCGGCGAAGCGGGCGAACAGGTCGCCGCCGAGCGGGCTCTCGTCGACGATCTCCATCATCCTCTCGATGCCCCCGCCGTAGAGCTCGAGGAGCAGGCGCACCAGCTCCTCGGCGGTCCTGCGGGCGCGCGGATCGGTGATCGTCTTGAGCTCGGCGAGCATCGCTTCGATGCGGTCACCGACCGCGCGCAGGGATCTGGTTTCCGGCACGTGTCCCCCTCTGGATTATTTAGCCGTCGGCGGCGCCATGATCGGCGAGTGCCGCTGCTCCAGAACCTTGCCGTTGCCAAGATACATGTGAACACCGCACGGCAGGCACGGGTCGAAGCTGCGCACCGTCCGCATGATGTCGATGCCCTTGAACTTGTCCTGGCTGTTCTCCTCGAAGATCGGGCAGCCCTGCACCGCGTCCTCGTACGGTCCCGGCGTGCCGTAGACGTCGCGCGGATTGGCGTTCCAGGGCGTGGGGGGATACGGATGATAGTTGGCGATCTTGCCGTCGCGGATCACCACGTGATGCGACAGCACGCCGCGCACCGCTTCGGTGAAGCCGCAGCCGATGGCGTCCTGCGGCACGGTGAACGGCTCCCAGGTCTTGGTATGGCCGGCCCGCACCTCTTTGAGCGCCTCGTCGAGGAAATGGAGGGCGGCGGCGGCGGAATAGGCCTGGAAGTAAGTGCGCGCGCGGTTGCGCTCGATGGTGTTGCTCCACTGCGGGATTTTCCATTCGAACGTCGCCGCCGGCTTGGTCTGCGTCTTCGGCAGATTGATCACCACGCTGTTGCCGGTCGCCTTGATGTAGCCGATGTCGACCAGGCCGGAGAGGGCGGTCGACCACAGGCGCGCCAGTGGTCCGCCGCCGGTGTCGAGAGCCAGGTGATCCTTGCCGTCGAACCAGCGCGGCGACATCACCCAACTGTACTTTTCGTCGAAGTCCCGCTTTTGCGGCTTGGGCAGGGTGTGCTGATTCCACGGATGGCGCTCGTCCACCGGATTGCCCAGCGGATCGTTCTTGACGAAGATCTCCTTGCCTTTCCAGTCGTCGTAGAAGGAGCTGCCGAGCAGGATGCGGATGCCGAGGTTGATCTTCACCAGGTCGTTGGTCACCAGCTTGCCATCGACCACGACGCCGGGGGTGACGAACATCTTGCGCCCCCAGTCCGTCATGTCCTTGTAGTCGAAGTTGCAGGCCTCGGGGTCCTGGAAGCTGCCCCAGCAGCCGAGCAGGATGCGGCGGTTTCCCACCTGCTCGTAGCCGGGCATCGCCTGGTAGAAGAAGTCGAAGAGATCGTCGTGCATCGGGACGACCCGCTTCATGAACTCGACATAACGCATCAGGCGGGACATGTAGTCGGTGAAGAGCTGGATGGTCGCCACGGTGCCGACGCCGCCCGGATAGAGCGTCGAGGGATGGACGTGCCGCCCTTCCATCAGGCAGAACATCTCGCGCGTCATGCGGCTCATCTGCAGCGCTTCGCGGTAGAACTCGCCCTCGAACGGATTGAGCGACTTCATGATGTCGCCGATCGTGCGGTAGCCGTGATCGCGCGCATGCGGCGACTCGGTCTGCGCGGCCTTGTCCCACACTCCGGGATTGGTCTCGCGCACCATCTTCTCGCAGAAGTCCACGCCGACCAGGTTCTCCTGGAAGATGTTGTGATCGAACATGAACTCGGCGGCCTCGCCCAGGTTCACGATCCATTCGCCGAGGTGGGGCGGGGTGACTCCGTACGCCATGTTTTGCGCGTAGCAGGAGCAGGTGGCGTGATTGTCACCGCAGATGCCGCAGATCCGGCTGGTGATGAAGTGGGCGTCGCGGGGATCCTTGCCCTTCATGAAGATGCTGTAGCCGCGGAAAATCGAAGAGGTGCTGTGGCACTCCGCGACCTTGCGCTGCCCGAAATCGATCTTGGTGTAGATCCCGAGACTTCCGACGATTCTCGTAATGGGGTCCCAATGCATTTCGACGAGATTCGGCTTGGATCCCTGGGTCGCGGTCGCCATGTCGTGCATCCCCTTTCCGTTGGGTTTCGCTCTCAGCTGATCGTTTTCTTGGGATCGACGCTGGTCTGGTCCCGCAACGTGGACTTGCCCGCCGGGCGGCCGGACTCACCTTTCTCCTCGACTTCATAACGGCCGGGCTCTTTGCCCTCTTTCTTGATCACATTTTCACCGCGGCCCGTTCCAACGGTATTTTTGCCGACGTTTTCCGGATGCCCCTTCTCGTGGCGTGTGACGCTGTCGTGCGAGCTCTTCTCCATGTTGTCCTCCTAACGCGTCCTACCAGTTTTTTTCGTATCCCGTCGTCAGATCCTTGCCGCGGTGGCGCCACTTCGGCTCCTTGTCCATCGTCCGCGCCGTGATGCCGCGCAGCCCGCGGATCATCTTGCCGTAGATGCCGCTCGCCAGCGCGGAGACCGTGGCGCCGGGCGGCTCGTCCATGAAGGGCATGAACTTGTCGGGGAAGCCGGGCATCGTGCAACCGATACAGATTCCGCCCACGTTGGGACAGCCGCCGACGCCGTTCATCCAGCCACGCTTGGTCACGTTGCACTTGACCACCGGCCCCCAGCAGCCGAGCTTCACGATGCACTTGGGCGAGCCGTATTCGTGTGCGAAATCACCCTGCTCGTAGTAGCCGGCGCGGTCGCACCCCTCGTGCACCGTGTGGCCGAAGAGCCAGGTCGGGCGCAGCTCCTCGTCGAGCGGGATCATCGGCGCCTGGCCGGTCGCCTGATAGAGCAGATAGAGGATGGTCTCCGACAGATTGTCCGGCTGGATCGGGCAGCCGGGCACGCAGACGATCGGAATGCCCGCCTTCGACTTCCAATCCCAGCCCAGATAGTCCGGCACGCCCATGGCGCCGGTCGGATTGCCGGCCATCGCATGGATGCCGCCATAGGTCGCGCAGGTGCCGACCGCGAGGACGACCAGAGCCTTCGGGGCGAGACGGTCGAGCCATTCGCTGGTCGTCATCGGCTGGCCCGTCGCCGGGTTGTTGCCGAAGCCGCACCAGTAGCCTTCCTTCTTGATGGATTCGTTGGGGATGGAACCTTCGACGACGAGAACGAAGGGCTCGAGCTCACCGCGGTCCGCCTTGTGGAACCACTCGATGAAATCGTCGGCGCCGCCGACCGGGCCACACTCGAAGTCGATCAGCGGCCAGTGCACCGCGATCTTCGGCAGCCCGGGGAGGGCCCCCATGGCAATTTCCTCGATGCTCGGCTGCGTCGCCGCGGTCAAAGCCACCGAATCGCCGTCACAGCTCAATCCAGCGTTGATCCAGAGGACATGGACGACGGGTTCTTCGGGAGGGCTCGCTGCCTTCGCCATCGGTCGACCTCCTTTACCAAGAGAACGAAAACCGTGGACCGACCAACCCTCTCTCTCGTGTATCCTCCGCGGAGAGACGGGCTGTTTCGATCCGACTCAATTGCAAGAACCATGCACGAGCTTTCCATCGCCCTGAGCCTGATCGACGCCGCGGCCGAGAAGGCCGAGGAGCTGGGCGCCGTCCGCGTCGAGGCGCTGCATCTGAAGCTCGGAGCGCTCTCCGGCGTGGTGCGTGAGGCTCTTCTCTTCTCGTTCGACCTCGCCGCGGCCGGCACTCCGATCGAAGGCGCCCGTCTGGAGATTGAGGAAATCCCTGTCTCTGTTTTTTGTCGGACTTGCAAGACCGAGCAGCAATTACCTGGAATTCAGTCTTTCCGCTGTCCGGTCTGTGATACACCCACACCGGACGTCGTGCGGGGCCGCGAGCTCGAGCTCACCTCGCTGGAAGTGACCGACTTGGCAGAGACTCCCGAGGAGGAGACACATGCAACCCCGGATCGTTGAGGTCCGCCAGGGCGTCCTCAAGAAGAACGACCTGCTCGCCCGCGACCTGCGCGGCCGCTTCCGTTCCGCCGGCGTCTACGTCGTCAACCTGGTGTCGAGCCCCGGCGCCGGCAAGACGGCGTTCCTGGAAGAGACCTTGCGGCGCCTCCATCCGCACCATCGCGTCGCCGCCCTGGTGGGGGATCTCGCGACCGACAACGACGCCAGACGCCTCGGCCGCTCCGGCGCCCGCGTGCACCAGATCACCACCGGCACCGTCTGCCATCTGGACGCCGAGATGATCAACACCTCTCTTGCCGGCTGGGACCTGGCGGCCCTCGACTTCCTTTTCGTCGAGAACGTCGGCAACCTGGTCTGCCCGGCGAGCTACGACCTGGGAGAAGACCTCCGCACCGTCCTCCTCTCGGTCACCGAGGGAGAGGACAAGCCGCTCAAGTACCCCACCATCTTCAACGGCGCCGACCTCGCCCTGATCACCAAGATCGACCTCGCCGAAGCCGTCGGCTTCGACCGCGCCGACGCCCTCGCCAACCTGCAAGCCGTCCGCCCTGGCATCGAGGTGCTGGAGACCTCGGCGCGGACGGGGGTGGGGATGGAGGCGTGGTTGGAGAGGTTGCGCGAGTTGGCGGCCGTCGCCGCACAGGGATAGTTGACGCCGGCCAGGCAGGAGATCTACCGAGCGCTCCCCGTGACGTGGTGCCAGTGCCGGCTCCTCTCCCCCATCGACCCGTGGACCTTCGCCATGCGCTCGTTCCCCTGTCCGGAGCGTTGGTGGCTCGAGAAACGGACTCCCCGGAACGATCCAGACACGAGCACTGCGGCAGGAGTGGGACTCTCAACGGCGGAGAGTGGGAGTCTCTACGGCTGAGAGTGGGACTCTCTACGGCTGAGGGTAGGACTCTCTACGGCTGAGTATCCCACTCTCTGCGGCTGAGAGTGGGAGTCTCAGCGGCTGAGTGTCCCACCCTCTGCGGCTGAGAGTGGGACACTCAGCCATCGAGAGTGGGACTCTCTAAGGCAGAGAGTCGGAGCGCCGGCACTGTGCGTCAGCTCCCCGGAGCTTGCTCGGCCTCGGCCTCCAGGAGCCGGCCACGGAGTGGAAACCGGCCGGACCGAAGTATAACCGGGAACTCACTCCCCGGGCGGCATCACGTCTTGTCTGCAAAGATGAAATGCATCGAGACCCCAAAAAACGTGTGAGATTGGCGGTGCGTTTTCCGTCTTCTCTGGGGTGTGGAGGTCTCTCGCTGGGCGACCAACGAACAAAACCCTGAAATTTCAAAGAGTTAGATCAGCAGCTCAGCAGGGCTCAGGACGCCCCGGTACTTTCTCGGTACTTTCGCCGCTGGATCTCCCACGCCGCTACGGTGATCATGATCGGCGAAGGGCCTTTCCGTCAATCCGGGGGGGCGGCCTCGCGGTCGAGGTGGTCGTAGTGCGCTGGCTGGTCATGACGGATCTCCTTTCGGGTTCGCTCCTGACGAGCCGCGACGACCCGAGGGAAGAGGCCGGGCTGTCAAGGCCACGCGGAGCGTGCCCGCAGGGGCTTGCGCCTTGCGGCCCGGCCGGCCTCGGGTAGAAAAGCGGAGAGGAGGAGCGAGCCGAAGGGAGAGAGGAGAACAACGCCGGCGCACGTCAGCGAGAGAGTGCACCGAAGGGGGAGCTCGCGGATGCTCTTCGACTTGACTTGGAACTTGAATGGGGAGAGAGGTCCTCTATCGGGTGACTCGGCCCCCCTTGGTCGCTGCTCTTCGGGAAGTAGCCCCGGAGGGCCACCCCCCAGAGGGGAGGGAGGGGCAGAGCCCCTCAGGCGGCTGCGTGGCGGATCTTGCGGCGGAGGAAGCGGAGGGACTCGACGACGAAGTGGACGCCGGTGCGGGTCTCGCCCTCGGCGGTTTCGAATTCGTACTCCTCGCGGCGGCCGGTGACCTGGATCTGATCTCCCTTGCGGGCGAGAGATGCCTCGGGACTGGGGTTCCAGACGATCACGTCGTGCCAGCGGGTGGCGGTCCCGGAGGCGGAGCGCTCGTGGGTGGCGAGGGAGAGCTTCATGTAGGTCCGGGAGGGGGTGTGGACCTCGATCTCCTCGTCGCCGTCGATGACCTTGTTGTGGACGGTCTTGGTGTAGGTGCGCTCGCGGGTGGAGCGGATCTCGCGGTCTTTGCCGAGGTAGCCGATGAGGGTGGAGGTCTGGGGTGCGTTCATGTCCGAGTTTCCTTTCCGGGTTGTCGTTGGTTCAGCCATGGGCAGAGCGCAAAGGCCAGAGGTCCAGGCGCTCCAAGGTGCCGGCCT